>NZ_UBIZ01000613.1:0-108493 GCF_900465275.1 Parafrankia sp. Ea1.12
GTTGGCGGCTGACACAACCACAGGAAGGAACGTTCGTCTGGACGGGCCCGTTCGGGGCGACGCGCGTCACCCACCCACATTCATACGTCGAACCGCAACACAAGGCTGGCACGGCGGGAGGGGGTGGTGATGAACCATCAGGCAACACCGCCTCGGGGCGGAAAATACCCCACGACACACAGCCACCATTCCGACCCCCACCACACCCAAACCCAGGCCCCGGAATTCCAGCATCGAGTGCGGTGCGCTCTTGAGTGCTCGCTGTGGATCTTGGCGGCGTGTACCGCGTGTGGTCTGTTTCTGATCTTCGCGGTGTGGTGGGGCGGTCTGGCGGGGCTGTGCCGGGGTGGTCCGGACATGGCGCGCTCGCGCCGGTATCCCTGCTCGACCCAACCAGGCGGCCAACTGGGCGGGCCCGGCGGGTGAACCCGAGCGACTCGCAGAGCCGGATCGCACTGGTGTTCGTGGCGATGGTGTGCGGACAGGCCCCGGCAGCGAACCCGTCCGGGAGACCGTGCGGAGCGCGCGTCCCTGATCAACCGGCCGGCGGCTCCGGTGCCCGGGTCAGCCGACCGGCGCGGAACGGGGGCCGGGGGTGAAGGTGATGGGGACGTGCAGGGGCGCCCGGGTGAGGGTCGAGTGGAAGTGGATGTCGGCATCCTCGCGGAGGCGGATGTCGTGCATCCGCCGAAGCAGCTCCTCGAGGGCGATCCGCATGTTCAGCCGGGCGACGTTCGAGCCGAGGCAGCGGTGCGGCCCGGCGCCGAACGCGAGATGGCGGTTCGGCGAGCGGTCGATGTCGAAGGTCTTCGGGTTCGGGAACTCGGCGTCGTCGTGGTTGGCGGAGGCCCAGTAGATGAGGACCCGGTCGCCCTTGCTGATCTGCTTGCCGTCGAGCTCGATGTCCCGGGTGGCGGTCCGGGCGATCGCGATGAACGGCCCGTCGAGCCGCAGCAGCTCCTCCACCCCGGCGGGAATCCGCTCAGGATGCGAGCGCAGGTAGGCGGGGATCTCCGGCTGCCGGCTGAAACGCAGCAGCATCAGACCGAGCGCCCCGGCCGTCGTCTCGAGCCCACCCAGGATGAGGAGCTGGACGATGCCGACGATCTCCTTCTGGGTCAGCGGGCGGCCCTCGAACTCCGCCTTGAGGAGGGCGTCGACGACGTCACCGCGGGGCGGGCGCTGCCGCCGCTGCTCGACGAAACCGTTGATCCACTCGGAGAGACCGGCCCAGCACTCCTTACCGATCGGGTCGTTCGGAATGGAGGCCTTGGAGGCGAGGAAGGAGACCTTGTCGAGGTCCTCGGTGGGGGCGTCCAACGCGAACTTGAAGAACGACAGGCTCGGGAACGGGCGGGCGAAGTCGTCCATGAACTCGCACTCGCCGCGCTCGATGAACTCGTCGATGAGGTCGGTGACGAGCGCGCGTGCCGGGGCCTCCCAGCCCGCGATCGCTTTCGGCGTGAAGTGCGAGTTCACCAGCTTCTTGTAGACGCGCTGCTCCGGCGGGTCGACCTCCACCGGGATGTTGCGGACGTGCGTCGTGCTCGGCGGGATCGCCAGCCCGTAGGCGGAGCTGAACGACTCCCAGTCCTGGGCGACGTTGAGGACGTCCCCGTACTTCGTCACCACCCAGAAGCCGCCGTGCTGCCCGGTGTGCGTGACCGGGCATAAGGTCCGCATCCGGTCCATCGTCTCGGGAAAGACGGCCGCCAGGTCATGCGAGAGGTGGTCGAAGTCCTTCAGGCACCATTCGTCGGGCATCGGGGCGGCGGCAGGCGTGGGCATCTGGTCCTCACTTTCTCCGAGACGTTCACGGGTAGTTGTGTTCGTTTCCGCCAGGGCGCCCGCACCCGGCCGCCCGGATCAGGCTGTGTCGATCCAGACCGACTTGACGTTGAGGTACTCGTCGAGCGCCTGGTGCCCCATCTCCCGGCCCCAGCCGCTGGCCTTGTATCCACCGAAGGGAACGGCCGGGTCCATGAGGTTGAAGTTGTTCACCCACACCGTTCCGGCCCGCAGGTCGCGCGCCATCCGGTGGGCCTTGCCGATGTCCCGTGTCCACACCCCGCCGGCCAGGCCGAACTCGGTGTCGTTGGAGCGGGCCGTCACCTCTTCGATCGAGTCGAAGGGCAGCACGCAGGCGACCGGGCCGAAGATCTCCTCTCGCACCACCCGCATCTCGTCGTGCACGTCGGTGAGGACGGTCGGCGCGACGAAGTAGCCCCGGGCCAGGTCGTCGGTCTCGATGCGGGCACCGCCGGCGGCGGCCCGCGCGCCCTCCTCCCTGGAGAGGTCGAGGTAGCCGACGACGCGCTCGAGCTGCTCGGCCGAGACCAGCGGCCCGATCCTGGTCTTCGGGTCGAGGCTGTTGCCGACCTGCAGGTTCGCGGCGAACGTGGCGATCCGCTCGACGAACTCGTCGTGGATCGACCGCTCTACGAAGATGCGGGTTCCCGCGCAGCAGATCTGGCCGGAGTTCGTGAACACTGCCATCGCCGCGCCGGGCACGGCCCGATCCAGGTCCGCGTCGGCGAAGACCACATCGGGCGACTTGCCGCCCAGCTCCAGGGAGACCCGCTTCAGGTTGCCGGCCGCCGCCCGCACGATGTGCTGCCCGGTCGTCGTGGACCCGGTGAAGGCCACCTTGTCGACGTCCGGATGCGCAGACAGGGCCGCGCCGGCCGTCTCCCCGGGGCCGGTCACGATGTTCACCACGCCGGGCGGGATCCCGACCTCGGTGAGCAGCTCACCGAGCCGCAGCGCGGCGAGGCTGGCCTCCTCGGCGGGCTTGAGCACCATCGTGCATCCCGCCGCCAGCACGGGCGCGATCTTCCAGATGGCGTTGCTGACCGGCCGGTTCCAGGGCACGATCGCGGCTACCACCCCGATCGGCTCCTTGAGCGTGTAGCTGAGGACCTGGCGCGGGATCGAGTTGGGGATGGTCTCCCCGTGGATCTTGGTAACCCAGCCGGCGAAGTAGCGCAGGACGCCGGCCTCCCAGGACGAGCCCGGCTTCGTCCCGGGGCGGCGGCGCCCGATCGGCGCGCCCATGTCGAGCGCCTCGAGCAGCTTCAGCTCCTCCTGGTGGGCCGTGACCGCGTCCGCGAACGCCCAGATCAGGTCCTGCCGCTCACTGGGGAGCATGCGCCGCCACGGGCCCTCGAAGGCCGCGCGCGCCGCGGCGACGGCCCGGTTGACGTCCTCGGTGCCGCCCTCGGCCAGTTCGGTCAGCGTCTCGCCGGTGGACGGGTTGATGCTGGGAAAGGTCCGGCCGGAGGCCGCCTCGCTCCATTCTCCGCCGATCAGCAACCGCCGTGGCCCGCCGCCGAGGAACGGGAGCGCCACCGCGTCGGGGGGCGTGAGTGTCGACACCGGTTCTCCTCTTTGTGGCGGGTCAGTGGCGGGGTTGGTTCGGTGGCCTCGGGTAGGTGCCCGGCCCTGGTGCCCGGCACCAGGGCCGTCCCGCCGTGCTAGTCGATGAGCTCGTAGAAGGTCCGGATCGGCGGCGGGTCGGTCTGCAGCGAGCTGCTGCGCCGGACGCGGCCGGCGTTCGACGAGGCGCGCAGGTCCTGCAGCGGTGTGGCGAGGTCGTCAGCCTCGATCTCGTAAATGGTTATGTACTCGAGCGTCCCCGGATCGGCCGTCACGTCGGCGGTGTCGCGAACCCGGTAACGGCGCGCGCCCACAAAACCGGGGATCTTGAGGATGTCGGGCACGTGCTCCTCGGAATACCACTTGTTGTACTCGTCCTCGCGCTCGGCGGAGACGGGACGGGTCTGCACGACCAGAATGCCCTTCGGCACGCGATCCTCCCGGTGTCGTTGGCGGCTGCCCGGGACGGTTCTCCGCGGCGGAAGGCGTCGGTATCCCGGACGAGGTGGATGCTAAGCCGCGCTGTCCCCGTCAGGAGACGTTTCCCGCACCCGGTGTCACGGGGTCGGCTGGGACGCCGTCACGAGCGCGGCGGGAAGCCCGATGCTGCGGGTCTCCAGGAAGCCGGCCAGGCCCTCGGGGCCGAGCTCACGGCCGAGACCGGACTGCTTGAACCCACCGAAGGGCACCAGCGGGAACGGCGGATAGGCGCCGTTGACGGCCACGCTGCCGGTGCGGATGCGCCGGGCGACCTCCACGCCGCGTGCCGGGTCGGCCGACCACACACCGCCGGACAGCCCGTACTGGGAGTCGTTCGCGATGCGGACGGCGTCGTCGAGGTCGTCGTAGGGGAGGAAGCAGAGGACCGGCCCGAAGATCTCCTCCCGGGCGATCCGCATGTTGTTGTCGACGTCGCCGATGATGGTCGGGGCGACGTACCAGCCCCGCGGCAGGTGCTCCGGGCGGACGCCGCCGGCGACCACGCGGGCGCCGTCGCGCACCGCGCCCTCGATGTAGCCCTCGACCCGCGTCCGCTGCCGCTCGGCGACCAGGGGGCCGACGAAGACGGAGGGGTCGTGCGGGTCGCCGACCGAGACGCCCGCGGCGGCCGCGGCGGCGATCTCGAGCACCTTCTCGTAGCGCGACCGCGGCACCAGGACGCGGGTGTGCGCACCGCAGACCTGGCCGGAGAGGTGCATGCCGCCGCGCACGACAGTCGGGACGACGGTGTCGAAGTCGGCGTCGTCGACCAGGATCGAGGCCGACTTGCCGCCCAGCTCGAGGGAGACCCGCCGGACGGCCTCGCCGCACAGACTCATGATCCGCTGGCCGGCAGCCGTCGACCCGGTGAACGCGACCTTGGCGACGTCCGGGTGGGTGACCAGGTACTCGCCGACCTCGCGGCCGCCGGGGACGACGTTGACCACGCCGGGCGGCACACCCGCCTCGTCCATCGCGTCGGCGAGGATGAAGTTGCTCAGCGGGGCCTCGGGCGCCGGCTTGAGGACGACCGTGCAGCCGGCGGCCAGCGCCGGAGCGGCCTTCCACGCGGCCAGCGTGACCGGCGCGTTCCAGGGAACGATCGCGGCGACCACGCCGACCGGTTCCTGCGTCACCAGGGCGCCGCGGTCACCGGCCAGCACGGTCCGCTCGAACTCGTAGCTGCGGGCCAGCTCGCTGTAGTACTCGAAGACGGGGGCGACCAGGCCGGTCTGGGCGGCCTTGGCCTGGCTGGTCGCGCAGCCCATCTCGTCGGTGGTGACCTGGGCGATCTCGGTTTCGTGCTTGCGCAGGGCCTCGGCGGCCCGGGCGAGGATGTCGGCTCGCTCGGCCGCGGACATCCGTGGCCAGGGGCCGTTCTCGAAGGCGTCGCGCGCGGCGCGGACCGCCCTGTCCATGTCCTCGCGGGTGGCTTCGGGTAACGCGCCCACGATCTCTTCGGTCGAGGGCGACACCACGTTCAGAGTCCCGGAGCCGGCCGGCGCGGCCCAGGTGCCGTTGATATAGAACGCATCCCTGTACATCAGCCGGTCACGCACAGTGCCTCCCTGGGAGTGACTCTCGGCGGAGCCTAACACCATGAGCGAGTGCTCGCTAGCTTGAATTGATCTTCGTTGGTGTGGTCCGCACTGGTCGTCGACCTTATCAACCATGTGAGTGCTTACTTGCTACCAACGTGCCAGATCGTCGGGCCAGGTGCTGGCCAGAGCGATTCGACGAGCCGGGGTGGCCGTGCCCTCACAGGTATTCCGGGCTGGCGCGGCCGGCCGGCATCCGACCGTCCGCCGGCGCTCGGGGGGCCGGCGCTCGGGGGCCGGCGAGTGAAGCGAGTTGGCTCAGCCATCCTCTTGATCGCACACACACAGCTCACTTCGGCGCTGACACCGCAGCGGGCGCAGGCGTCAGCTGGGAGGTGGGGCGACCGGCAGGGTGGGGCGACCGGCCGGGTGGGGTCAGCGCCGGCGGCGGGAGGGCTCGATGACGGGGAAGAAGCCCTTGATCGTGCTCTCGCTGATCAGGGCGACCGCCCGATCGCGGTTGAACAGGTCGTTGTGGCGGCTCTCCATGGCCAGGACGAGGGCGATGCCCATCACCGCGCGGGCGGAGAGGTCGGGCGACTCGAACTCGAATCCGTAGCGGTCCTCGACGTCGCGCCAGGCATCGGCGAGCCGGTCCATCGCGACCGCGAAGTGCTTGCGGTAGAACCGCCGGCCGACCTTCGGATCGCCGAAGAGCACCAGGCCCAGCAGCGGGAGGACTTCCTCCAGGGTGGAGATGAGCTGGCGGTAGAGGCCGTTCATCGTCTGCAGCTGCCGCTCGGGGGTCAGCGGCTCCTCGAGATCGACGACCTCGGTCGCGGCGACGAGCTCGTCCACGGCCTCGCGCAGCGGCTCGACCACGGCCTCGTAGAAGAGCTGGTCCTTGCTCTCGAAATGGCGGTAGATCACGCCTTCGCTGATTCCGCCACGCTCGGCGATCGCCTTGATGGTCGTGCCGTTCATGTCGCCCGTCTCGATGAAGGCCTGGCGGGCGGCCTTGAGGATCGAGCGCTTGCGGGCCTCGGCGGTGAGCCGCCGAGGCCGTTGTGACCCGGTGGCGTCGGGGGAGTGGGCTACCTGCTCGGCCATGGTTCCTCCCGGCACGCCTAGTACCACAGCTAGTGAATGAACGTACACTACTTCAGCTGGGGGAATCACCGGCTCCGAGAAACGCCGCACCCTCGCGATTTCGGTGTCATGTGCGTCACTGTCGTCCGTGACATTGTTGTCCGTGTCACCGCCTGGCGGGCGCAGCTCGGCGATCGTAGATCATGCGGGCTGCGGGTCGTAGGCGGCGGGTGCCCGGCTCCGGCGATCCACGAGCGGCGTCCGTGCCGCTTGACGGGACACGGCCAGCCTCCCTAGCATTTTTGATGAATGAGGGCTTACTCATCAGTCGACCGCCCGTCCGGCGGACCGGAGGAACGGATGCCATGCACGACATCGTGATCTATGGCGGCGAGGTGGTCGACGGGACGGGTTCGCCGCCCCGTCGCGCGGACGTGGCGATCGACGGGGAGCGGATCACCGCGGTCGGTGAGGTGAGCGAACCCGGCCGCCGCCGGATCGACGCCCGCGGGCGCCTGGTGACCCCGGGATTCGTCGACATCCACACCCACCTCGACGCGCAGCTCTTCTGGGACCCGGTGGCCAGCCCGTCCTCGTGGCACGGCGTGACCAGCATCGTCCTGGGCAACTGCGGCGTCACGTTCGCGCCCGTGCGGCCCGGCGAGCAGCGCTACCTCGCCGAGATGATGGAGTCCGTCGAGGACATCCCGGCCGACACGATCATGGACGGGATCGACTGGAGCTGGGAGAGCTACGGCGACTACCTGAAGGCGCTCGGCCGCCGGCAGCTCGGCGTCAACGTCGGCGGCATGATCGGCCACTGCGCGCTGCGCTACTACGTCATGGGCCCACGTGGCCTGGACGAGGCCCCCGCCACCGACGAGGACATCGCGAAGATGGCGGCGGTCGTCGGCGAGGCGATCGACGGCGGCGCCCTCGGCTTCTCGACGTCCCGCAGCTTCATGCACACCGTGCCGGACGGCCGCGCCGTCCCGGGCACCTACGCCCTGCAGGCGGAGCTCGCCGCGATCGCCGGGGCCCTCGCCTCGCGCGGGCGCGGCACGATCGAGGTCGTCCCCCGCATCGGCGAGCGGGACGGACCGGAGCGGCAGAACTCCGTCGCCGAGCTGGCCTGGATGGAGGAGGTGAGCCGCGCCTCGGGGCGCCCGCTCACCTTCGCGATCATGCAGAGCGACCGCCGGCCCGGCCTGTGGTCCTGGGTGATGGACGAGGTGGCCGCCGCCCGCGGCCGCGGCGCCGACCTGCGTCCGCAGACCGCGGCCCGGGGCAGCGGCATCCTCTACGGGCTCGTCGGCCGCACGCCGTACGACGCGCTGCCGGGCTGGGCGAAGTTCATGGAGCAGCCGTGGGCGGAGCGGCTGGCGGCGCTCCGCGACGCCGAGGTGCGCCGCGCGCTGGTCGAGGAGGCGGAGAACCCGGTCGAGCTGTCGGGCCCGCTGGCGCCGAAGGACCCGTCGAAGCTGTACCTGCTCCCGCCCGGCCCGGCGCGGTACGACGTCGACCCGGGTAACAGCCTGGCGGCCGAGGCGGCTCGCCGCGGGGTCAGCCCGGCGGCGGCGTTCCTCGCCTGCACCCTGGAGACCGACGGCCGCGGGCTGCTCTACTACCCGGTGCTCAACCAGGACCTCGACGCCGTCGCCGCGATGATCACCAACCCGGACGTCGTCGTCGGGGTCGGGGACGCCGGCGCGCACGTGGCCCTCACCATGGACGCGGGCCAGCCCACCTTCCTGCTGCGGCACTGGGTGCGCGACAAGGGCCTGCTGGACGTCGGCACGGCGGTGCGCAAGCTGAGCGCCGAGGGGGCCGAGCTGTTCGGCCTCGCCGACCGGGGCGTCCTCACGCCCGGCGCCTTCGCCGACGTCAACGTGATCGATCTGGATCGCCTCGACCTGGACACCCCCGAAATGCTCGCGGACTTCCCGCACGGCGCGAACCGGTTCGTCCAGCGGGCGCGGGGCTACGACTACACCCTCGTCAACGGCCGTGTCCTGATCGAGGGCGATGAGTTGACCGAGGAGCGTCCGGGACGGATCGTGACCGCATGACAGCGGTTCCCGATCAGTTCGGGTTGTTCGACTTGTTCGCCCTCAAGGACCGGGTCGCGGTGGTGACCGGGGCGTCGTCCGGCCTCGGTGCGGGCATCGCGCGGGCGCTGGCCGCCGCCGGTGCCCGGGTGGCCGTGGTGGCGCGCCGCCGCGACCGGCTCCTCGCGCTCGCGGAGGAGCTGGGCGGCCTGGCCGTCGGCGCCGACCTGCTCGACCCGGAGCAGGTCGACGCCGTGGTGCCGCAGGTCGCCGCCGAGCTCGGCGGGCCGGAGATCCTGGTGAACGCCGCCGGTGCCCGCCTCACCGAGGAACGCGCCGAGAGCGAGCCGCTCGACGCCATCAACCGGACCCTGGCGCTGAACCTGGTGGCTCCGCTCCGGCTCAGCCAGGCGGTGTTCCCGCACATGAAGGCGGCCGGGCGGGGCGCGGTGGTCAACATCTCGTCGATCAGCGGCATCGTCGGTGTCCCCGGCATCCCGCAGGCGTCGTACGCGGCCAGCAAGGCGGGGCTGTCCGGGCTCACCTCCGAGCTGGCCGTCCAGTGGGCGCGGCACGAGATCCGGGTCAACACCATCGCCCCGGGCTTCTTCCGCAGCGAGATCACCGACAGCCTCTACGACACCGAGAGTGGCCAGAACTGGCTGCGGCGGAACACCCCACTGCCCGGCGACGGCCGGGTGGAGGACTTCCTAGGCGCGGTCCTGTGGCTGGTCAGCGACGCGGGCCGGTACGTGACCGGCCAGACCATCGCGGTGGACGGCGGCTGGACGGCCCGCTGACCGCCCACGCTCGACGTGCTGGCCCGGGCGCGCCGTACCGCCCGGGCTAGACGCGCCAGATGGGGTTCGGGACGGCGTACGTCTGCCGGGACCTCGCGTCGGTGACGGTGACCACGCTGTCGTCGAACCGGTCGAGGAGGTAGGCCTGTGAGGCGGTGAGGTGGGCGCGGGTGATGCGCTCGGCCGCCGGCGCGCGGCCGGCCGTGATCTCGGTGAGGATCCGCCGGTGCGTGCGGACGACCTGCTCGGCCTCGACTTCGGCGGGGTACGCGCCCCTGCTGGCGGCCGACTCCGCCCAGGCCTGTTCCTGGGCGGACCACAGCGCCACCAGGCTGCTCACGATGTGGCGGATCGTGGCGTTCGGGGTGAGCGCGACGACGAGTTCGTGGAACTCGCGGGCGGCGTGCGTGAACGCGCTGCCGGTGCCCACGAACCCGGCCGTGGCCTCGACGTTCGCCCGCAGCACGGGGACGATCCGCTCGTGCCGGTCCGGCGCCGCCGCGCACTGTGCGGCGCACAGCGGCTCGAAGGTCTGCAGCCCGGTGGCCAGGTCGCCCAGCGTGACCCGGCCGGCCTGCAGCGCGAGCCCGAGATGGTAGGCGGCGGACGCCTCGTCGGGGCGGTGCACCTCGGCGCCGCCGACCTTGCCGCGCCGCACGGTGACCAGGCCCTCGGTCTCCAGGATCCGGATGGCCTCCCGCACGGACGGATAGCTCACCCCGAACTCCTGGACGAGCTGGTCCTGGGTCGGGAGCTGGTATCCGTCCGTCCCGTCGCCGGCGAGGATGCGCGCACGCAGGGCCGCGGCGACGGTCTCGGCGATCCGAACCTGCGAGACGCGCCCGCGGCGGCTGATCGACACCCCGCGAGCATACCGCTCGTTATCCTTATAAGTATTGAAGGTTGACGCGATTCGGACTACTTTTCCGGTCCATGGAGTACGAGATGGGCGAGGGCGTGGCGACCCTGCGCCGGGAGCTTCGTCAGCTGGTCCGTGAGCACGTGCCACCCGACTTCCTCGGTGCCTTCACCGCCGACCCCGCTGACCTCGAGGTCGCCCAGGCGTTCTGCCGGACCCTCGCGGAGCGCGGCCTGCTGTGCATGGCCTGGCCCCGCGAGTTCGGCGGGCGCGAGTCGTCGCCGTGGGAGCAGATGGCCGTCCGCGAGGAGATGTGGGCCCTGCACGAGCCGCGCGGCGCGCAGTACATGGGCGTCAACTGGGTCGGCCCGACGATCATGCGGCACGGCACGGCCGAGCAGCAGGCCCGCCACCTGCCTCCGATCTCCCGCGGCGAGGTCATCTGGTGCCAGGGCTTCAGCGAGCCCGAGGCGGGCTCCGACCTCGCCTCCCTGCGCACCACCGCCCGCCGCGACGGCGACGGCTGGCGGGTCACCGGCCAGAAGGTCTGGACCTCCTACGCCACGATGGCGCAGTGGTGCTTCCTGCTGGCCCGGACGTCCAAGGGCGCCCGCCGGCAGCAGGGCCTCACGGTCTTCCTGGTGCCGATGTCCGACCCCGCGATCGAGGTCCGTCCCATCGCCAGCATGATCGGTCCACATCACCTCAACGAGGTGTTCTTCGACGAGCTGCGGGTGACCGAGGCGGACGTCCTCGGCACCGTGGACGAGGGCTGGTCGCTCGTCCAGGAGGTGCTGGCCTTCGAACGGGTGGGTATCGCCCGCTACGCCCGGGTCGAGCGGCTGCTGCACGAGGCTCCCACCGCCCTCGGTGACCAGTGGGAGAAGCTCCCCGAGGAGCTGCGCGGCCGCTGGGCCCGGATGCTCGTGCACGCCCGCCGGGCCCGGCTGCTCGCCTACCGCGTCGTGGCACTGCAGGCCAGCGGCCGGATCAGGCCCGACGACTCGGCCGCCTACCGGATCGCGGTGACCCGGCTGGACCAGGAGAGCGCGGAGGTGCTCATGGACATCGTCGCCGAGGCGTCCCTGCCCGACGAGGCGGGCCGCCGGTTCCGCCGCGCGGTCGCCGACCACCGGCGCTACTCGGTGTCGGCCACCGTGGCCTCGGGCAGCGTGGAGATGCAGCGGATCCTGATGGCGCGCGCCCTGCTGGCGGCGTCATGACCGCCGTCCTGGGCGCGGCCACGAGCACGGACATGAACACCGAGCTGAGCGACGAGGCCGCCGAGTACGGCCGGACGGCCCTGCGCGCCTTCGAGGCGGCCGGCGGCGACGAGCTCGTCCAGGCCGCCGAGCGGGAGCCGGAGAAGCGGGCCGGCCTGATCGAGCCGCTGCTGGACGAGATCGGCGCCTGGGAGCTCGACCCGCGCGCCGGCGGCGACGAACTGGAGGCCGCGGCCGCGCTGTGCCGGGCCGCCGGCTGGTGGGTGCTGCCCTACCCGCTGGCCGAGCGGCTGTGCCGGCCGGCGGACGGCTCCACGGCCGGCCTGGTCCTCGCCGCCGGGACCGGAGCCGGCGTCGGCACCGGCCCGACCCCGGCGGCCGCGGTCGCCGGGCTCGGCCAGCGCTGGTCGACGGTCACCCTGGACGGTCGCCGCGGCGTGGCCACCGCCCGCCCGCCGGCGGAGGGGCCCCGCTACGGCGCGTTCGTCGCCGAGCTCGACCCCGAGCCGGTCGCGACGTCCACCGGGACCGGGACCGGCACGGAGGATGGCACCGCCGACGGCCGCGCGGACGCCGCGCTCGCGCTGGTGCTGCCGTGCTGGACGCTGCTCGGCATGCTCGACCGGGCGCTCGACCTGACCCGGGCGCACGTCCTCGCCCGCCAGCAGTTCGGCCAGCCGCTGGCCCGGTTCCAGGGCGTGCAGTTCCAGCTGACCGACGCCGAGGTCGAGCGGGTCGGGGTCGAGGAGCTGGCCAAGTTCGCGCTGTGGAGCGTCCAGGCCGGCCACGGTGACGCCGTCGAGGACGCGCTCGCGCTGCGGCACGCCGCCCTGGAGGCGGCCGACCTGGTGTTCCGGGTGACCCATCAGCTGCACGGCGCGATGGGCTTCTGCGACGAGACCACGCTGTCCTGGATCTCCCGCTACAGCCAGCCCGTGCGCCGCCATCCGCTCAGCCTGTCGGCCACCCGCGACCACCTGACCCGCCGGATCGGCCGGGCGGGCCTGTCCGGCCCGTTCGCCGGGCCCGCGGGAGCCGCCGCCCGTGCCGGCGCGGGTTCCGCCGCGGGTTTCGGTGAGGAGGGGCAGCCGCGATGAACACGTCCACCGAGGACCTGGCGGAGTTCCGCGCCGAGGTCCGCCGCTGGTGCCGGGAGCACGTGCCGGCCGACTGGCGGCGCGCGCAGACGGTCGCCGGCGACGCCGAGTTCGTGGCCTTCCAGCAGGCCTGGTTCCAGGAGCTGCGTACGGGCGGCTACGCCGTCCCGCACTGGCCCGCCGAGTGGGGCGGCGGCATGCCGGCCGCCCAGCAGGTGGTGCTGTACCAGGAGCTCGCGGCCCACGACGCGCCGCGACTGGTGCTCGGCTTCGTCTCCATCCACCATGCCGCCTCGACGCTGCTCGCCGCGGGCACCGACGAGCAGCGGGCGCGGCACCTGCCCGCGATCCTCGACGGCGAGATCTGGGTGCAGGGCTTCTCCGAGCCCGAGGCCGGATCCGACCTGGCCGGCCTGCGCACCACCGCGCGTCGCGAGGGTGACGGCTTCGTCGTCGACGGGCAGAAGCTGTGGGCCAGCGGCGCCGCGCACGCCGACTGGTGCCTGCTGCTGGCCCGCACCGATCCCGCCGCGCCCAAACGGCGCGGGATCTCCTACTTCCTGATGGACATGCGCTCACCCGGGCTGGACGTCCGTCCGGTGCGCAACGCGGCCGGCGAGTCGCACTTCTGCGAGATCTTCCTCAACGGGGTGGTGATCCCGGCCGAGAACCTGGTCGGCCCGGTGAACCAGGGCTGGCAGGTGGCCCAGGCGACGCTCAGCGCCGAGCGGGGGATGACGATGCTCGAACTGGCCGAACGGCTGGGCAACGCCGGGTTCCGCTGGCTGGTCGAGGCGTGCCGGGGGCCGGCACCCGGCGGGGGGCGGCTCGTCGACGATCCCCGGGTGCAGGACCGCCTCGCCGAGCTGGAGACCGAGATCGCCGGCCTGCGGGCGCTGTGTCTGGGGCTGGTCGAGCGGCACGAGGCCGGCACCGCCGGCCCGGCGGACGCCTCGGTCGTCAAGCTCTACTACAGCGAGCTGCTCCAGCGGACGATGGACTTCGCGGTCGAGGTCGCCGGGCTGCCGGCGCACACCGAGCTGCGCAAGCCGGCGTCCAGCGGCTGGGAGTCGGGGGCCTGGGTGCTGGACTTCATCGGTTCCTGGGAGTGGACGATCCCCGGCGGCACGAGCGAGATCCAGCGCACGATCATCGGTGAGCGCGGGCTCGGCCTGCCCCGTGAGCCGGTGGTGCCGGCATGAGCGCCGGTCCGGGCACCGCGGGCCCGGCGGGCGCCGTGGGCGCCGTGGGCGCGAGCACGCCGCAGGATGTGGACGACCTGCGCGAGCTGCACCGCGAGCTGCGTGACGTGGCGCGCGACATGCTCCGCAAGACCACCGGCCGCACCGGCGACGACGAGGCGCCCGTCCCGGTCGACTGGTCGCTGCTGGCCGGCTCGGGCTGGCTGGGGCTGGAGGTGCCCGAGGAGCTCGACGGCGCCGGCGCGACCTTCGCCGAGGTCGCGGTCGTGCTGCACGAGATCGGCCGGGCCGCCGCCAGCAGCGGCTACCTCGGCTCGGCCGTGCTCGGGGTCGGCGCGCTGCGCCTGCTCGAGCCCGGCGCCGGCCGGGACGAACTGCTGGCCGCGGTGGCCGCCGGCGAGCAGCGCCTCGCCGTCGCGCTGCCGGCCGGTGACGACGTCACCATCCCGTTCCACGTCCGCCCGGCGACGCCCGGCGACGCGCCCGGTGTCGGCGGGGGGGCGCGGGTCGACGGCACCGCCGGCTTCGTGCTCGACGCGGCCGAGGCCGACCAGCTGCTCCTGGTGGCCCTCGACCCGACGGGCGTGCCCGTGGTGGTGCGGGTCCGCCCGGACGACCCCGGGGTCACCGTCACCGGGCAGCCGGTCGTCGACGAGACCCGCAGCCTGGGCACCGTCACCGTGGACGGCGCGGTGGTCGACGCCGGGTCGGTGTGGCAGTTCGGAACGGACCCGCAGGAGTCCGTCCGTCGCCTGCTGGACCGCGCGGCGCTGGCCGTGGCCTGCGACTGCCTCGGCCTGGCCGAGGCGATGCTCGAGGCCACCGTCGACTACGCCGGCACCCGGCGGCAGTTCGGACGTCCGATCGGGTCGTTCCAGGCGGTGAAGCACGCCTGCGCCGACATGTTCGTGCGGATCTCGGTGGGCCGGGAGCTGCTGGCGGCGGGGGTGGCCGCGGTGGCGTCCGACGACCCGCAGGCCGGGGTGGCCGTGTCGCGGGCGAAGTCCTACGTCTGTGTCGCGGCCGTCGACGTCGCCGGCCGGGCCATGCAGCTTCACGGCGGCATCGGGTACACCTGGGAGGGCGGCGTCCACGTCTACCTCAAGCGGGCGCTGCTGGGCCGGGCGCTGTTCGGCGCGCCCGCCGCGCACCGTGCCCGTCTCGCCGCGCGGTTCGCCGAGCCGGCGGACGACCCGCTCACCGAGTAGACCGCCCACCGAGTAGGCGGACTGGCGGGCCTGGCGGCCCGGCCGGCGGGCTGGTCCCCGCGCCGGCCGGGCTCGCCGCCGGGCCCGCCCGCGGCGTTGGCGCAGGTAGCGGACCGTTCGTCGACCAGCCCGGCGGCTTCACTGGTGCTCCGGCTGCGCGCTGAGCTACCATATACGTGAGCGTTCGCTTTCTTGCGCCGAAGTCAGGGAGGACTTGTGTCGTTCAGCTGGTTCATTTCGGTCGACGACCACCTCATCGAGCCGGCGCGGCTGTGGCAGGAGCGCCTGCCACAGCGCTGGCGCGACACCGGGCCCCGCATCGTGCGGGACGGTAAGTCGGAGTTCTGGGTCTACGAGGACCGCCAGATCGTCACCACCGGCCTGAACGCCGTGGCGGGCAAGACCCGCGAGGAGTTCTCGCCGGAGCCGATCTCGTACGAGGACATGCGCCCCGGCTGCTACGAGCCCGCGGCCCGGGTGGCCGACATGAACCAGGGCAACGTGCTGTCGTCGATCCTGTTCCCGTCGTTCCCGCGGTACTGCGGCCAGGTCTTCCACGAGGCCAAGGACAAGGAGCTCGGGCTGCTCTGCGTCCAGGCGTGGAACGACTTCATCCTGGAGGAGTTCGGCGCGGCCTACCCCGGCCGCTTCATCCCCATGATGATCATTCCGCTGTGGGACCCGGTGGCCGCGGCGGCCGAGATCCGGCGGACGGCGGCCCGCGGCGGCCGCTCGATCGCCTTCTCGGAGAACCCGACCAAGCTCGGTCTCCCGTCGATCCACACCGACTTCTGGGAGCCGATGTTCGAGGCCTGCGACGAGACCGGCTACGTGATCTCGATGCACGTCGGGTCGTCGTCCAACCTGATCCGCACCTCGCCGGACATGCCGACGCTGGCCTTCATGGCCTACTCGGCGGCGGCGAACCAGGCCGGCACGTTGCTGGACTGGCTGTTCAGTGGCATTTTCGACCGGTTCCCGAACCTCAAGATCGCTCTTTCCGAGGGCTCGATCGGCTGGATTCCGTACTTCCTGGAGCGGGCTGAGCAGGTCATCGACAAGCAGCGGTTCTGGGCGTCGCGGTTCGATATCGACATGAACGCCTCCCACGAGCGCGGCGAGGCCAAGGGCGAGGCGAAGTTCAACCTCGACACCAACATTCGCCAGCTCTTCGCCGACCACGTTTTCGGCACCTTCATCGAGGACCAGGCCGGCGTCCGCCTGCTCGACATCATCGGTGAGGACAATGTGATGCTCGAGTGCGACTACCCGCACTCGGACTCCACCTGGCCGGACACCGTGAAGCTGGCCGGCGGCTGGCTCGGGCACCTTTCCGACGAGGTCCAGCACAAGATCACGATCGGGAACGCGGCCCGCGTCTACAACTTCACGCCTGCTGACCCGGCGACCATCACGCTGTGAGCTCGGTCGGCGTCTCCCGGACGGGAGTCGCCGGCTGGCCGGTACCGGCTGGCGGCACCGGCTGGAATCATCACGACCGCGGCCTCGTTCCGGTCACGGGATTCAGCACCCGCGGAGAATCTTTCAGAACGATGGGAGTGACCGTGGACAGAGAGGCTTTTGACCACGAGCTGGTGCGCCGGCTGATCGAGCACGTCGAGAACCGGACCACCGACCAGGCCGAGTCGGTCCTCGAGGTGTCCACGGACATCTACTCGGCCGAGCACTACCGCGAGGAGGTCGAGGCGCTCTTCCTCGACCAGCCGCTCGTGCTGGGCCTTTCGGGCGCTCTCGTCGGGCCGGACTCCTACCGGACGGTCGACATCCTCGGGACGCCGATCCTGCTGACCAGGGACGCCAGGGGCCAGGTCCGGGCACTGACGAACGTCTGCCGCCACCGCGGCGTGCGGCTCGTCGACGGCGCGGGCAAGGCCGCGCGGTTCAGCTGTCCGTTCCACTCCTGGAGCTACGACAACGAGGGCAGGCTGGTCGGGGTGCCCTCGTCGGAGTACTTCGAGGGGATGTGCCTGGAGGACAAGGGCCTTGTGGAGCTCCCGGTCGCCGAGGGCTACGGGCTCATCGTCGGGCGGCTGCGCCCCGGCCAGCCGCTCGACATCGACGACTACCTCGGCCCGGAGCTCGCGGGCGAGCTCGAGATGCTGGACTTCGCCGACTGGGAGCAGCACAGCGAGCCGCACCCGCACGAGGTCGCCGCGAACTGGAAGGTCACCCTCGACACCTTCCGGGAGAACTACCACTTCAACTATCTGCACCGGAAGACGCTGCGCACCTACGCCTACGGAGGGGTGCTGACCTTCGACCCGCTCGGGCGGCACCTGCGCAACGCCTCGGCGCTGCGTTCCATCGACGCGCTGCGGGACACCCCGGAGAGCGAGTGGGGCGACGTCACACAGCACTTCAGCCCGCAGTACTCGCTGTTCCCCAACACCTGCCTGACTTTCGACAGCCGGCACGTCGAGCTGTGGCAGATCCTGCCCGTCGACAGCAGCACGTCGCGGGTCCTGCACTCGGTCTACCTGCGTCCCGGGCTGTCCCCCGAGGAGCGGGCCAAGGCCGTCGACATGGCGCCGTGGATCTGCGAGACGGTGGTGGACGGCGAGGACTTCTGGGTCGCCGGCCGCACGGAGCCCGGCATCCGGGCCGGGATCGTCGACACGGTGGTGTTCGGGCGTAACGAGCCGGCTCCGCAGCACCTGCACCACGGTTTCACCGAGACGATCCAGGCGTACCGGGAGCGCAGGGCCGCGCAGGCCGGCGAGTCCGCCCCGGCTGGGAAGTGACGTGGGCGCCGAGGACAAGGCGATTGAGGAGAAGGCGACCGAGTCGGAGTTCGCCCCCAGGGACTCCGCCGCGCTCGTCGAGGAGCTGGCGCGGCGGTTCCTCTCCGCGGACATGGACGGCGCGTTCGCGCTGTTCGACCCGGAGATCCGGATGCAGCAGCCGGCGTCCCTGCCGCACGGCGGCTGGTACGAGGGCCACGCCGGCGCGCAGCGGATGGGCGCCGAGTTCGGCAGGTACTGGAGCCGCGTCATCAGCCCACCCAGGATCGTCGGGTGCGGTGAGCTGGTCGTCCAGCAGACCACCCAGACCTGGACGGCGAAGTCCACCGGCCGTTCGGCGACGGTGGACGTGGTCGAGCTGTTCACGGTGACGGGCGGACTGGTCCGCGAGATCCGTGTCTTCCAGCAGGACACCCATCTGCTGATGGGGACGCTCGACGCCAGCTGAGGCGGACACCGGCCGGGACCGCGGTCCGCGCAGACCCGAAGAAGCCCGCCGGCACATCACGTGCCGGCGGGCATCTCCGGTCTGGCGACCTCAGTCGCTGACGGTGATCGCACGCTCCGGGCAGTTGCGGGCGGCGTCCGCCGCCTGCTCGGCCAGCTCCGCCGGGACCTCCGGCAGGATGACCGTCCCGTGGCCCTGCTCGTCCAGCTCGAAGACGCTGGGGCTGATGTCCCAGCAGCGAGCGTGCCCCTCGCACCGGTCCGGGTCGACCTCGATACGCACGGGTCCTCCTTCACTCGTGGCCCGGCGGCAGCCCTGCCGCCGGGCCGGTCGGAAAGCGTGGTGGTCTCTGATCAGTGGTGTTCTCTGATCAGGTTGTGGTCGCTGGTCAGAACGTGGCGGACAGGGCCCACGGCCCGTCCGGGAACGGCCTGCCAAGGTATTCCATGCTGTAGGTGATCCGCCCGGTCAGCTCCGCGGGGTTCCCGCTGCACAGCAGCAGGGCCGCGTCGGCCATGGCCTCGTCCGGTTCCACCGGGGCGTTGTCCGGAGTGTGCGGCGAGACGGCGGCGACACCGGGCGTCATGACCAGCCCGGACGTCCCGAGCGCGTTCACCGCCACCCCGGTGCCCTCGAGCTCCGCGGCCAGGCCGGTGGTCAGGCGGTCCAGCGCGGCCTTGCACATGCCGTAGGGGACGCACCCGTCGCTGGCCCACTCCGGGTAGGGCGGGCCGATCGGGTGCCGGGCCTGCTTGGACGTGATGTTCACGATCCAGCCCTGCCCGCGGCTGACCATCCCGGGAACCACGAGCTGGCAGAGCCGGAACGGGGTGTGGACCATCATCTGGAACATCAGCCCGTAACGGCGCGGCGGGATGTCGAGCGCAGGTCCGTAGAAATTGACTCCGGCGTTGTTGACCAGAATGTCCGCCGGGCCGACGGCTGCCTCCGCACGTTCGATGATCGTCTCGACATCGTCGGGCGCGGTGAGATCGGCGGGAATGGCGACGGCGTGACCGCCGCCGGCCTTGATGTTCTCGATCACTTCGGTGATCGAGCCTGGCAGCCGGGAAGTACCGGCGTCGACCGTGCGCGCGACCAGAGCGACCGCCGCTCCTTCCGCGGCCAGGCGCGCGGCAATGCGCGACCCGATACCGCGACTGGCGCCGGTGACGATTGCTACGCGGCCATCCAACGATCCCACGAAAACCTCACGATCGACGTCGTCGCGCCGGGCCCGGCACGCCATGGGACGGATCCGTAGGGCGCCATGATAACAGGGTGCTCACATACTTACCTGCCTCGTGCGGGGCTGATCGCAATGCAGAACAGAGCTGCTGGTGGACCTCTTGTGGAGTGAGCGGTTACTGAAATACCCTCGGCGTTGCGCGCGGCCCCCTCACGGTCCCTGGGCCGGCGGTGCTGATGGGAGGATCGCCAGTGCGGGTCGCTGTCGCGTACGAGGCCGAGAAGCCGCTGGTCGTCGAGGATCTCGACCAGCCCGCCGTGGGCCCGCGGGATGTGCTCGTGCGCATCGCCGCGAGCGGTATCTGCCACACCGACCTCCACGTCATCAACGGGCACTCGCCCCTGCCGCTTCCGATCGTTCCCGGTCACGAGGCGTGCGGTGTGGTCGAGGAGGTGGGCTCCGAGGTCCGCCGGGTGAAGGTGGGCCAGCGGGTGCTCGCCGCCGTGTCGCCGGCCTGCGGCACCTGCTGGTGGTGCGTCAACGGCATGTCCAACCACTGCGAGCTCGGCGGGCCGGTCAAGGCGGCGCCGCGGTTCAAGCTGGCCGACGGCCGCACGGCGGCCGCCGTGTGCGGCTGCGGCACGTTCGCCGAGGCGATGGTGGTCGACGAGGCCTCGGTCGTGCCGACCAACACCGACCTGGCCGACGAGGAGCTGGCGCTGCTCGGCTGCGGGGTGACCACCGGGCTCGGCGCGGCGCTCATCACCGCCGGCGTGACCCCCGGCTCGTCCGTCGCGGTGATCGGCTGTGGCGGGGTCGGGCAGTCGGTGATCCAGGGCGCGCGCATCTCCGGCGCGGCCACCATCATCGGCATCGACCTCGTGCCCGCCCGCCGTGAGGCCAGCCTGCGAGTCGGCGCGACCCACGTGGTCGACCCGGCGGAGGCCGACCCGGTCGAGCAGGTGCGCGCGCTGACCGAGGGGCGCGGGGTGGACTTCAGCTTCGAGGTCGTCGGTCTGCCCAACCTGATGGTGCAGGCCTTCGACATGGCACGTAAGCAGGGGGCGGTCACGCTGGTCGGCATGCCGTCCACGAGCGCGACCCTGACCCTGCCGGCCATCTCTGCGATCTTCTCCGGCAAGCGTCTCGCCGGGTCCGTGGTGGGCGGCGCCCAGATCCTGCGCGACATGCCGAGGTTCATCCGGCTGGCCGAGACCGGCCGGCTCGACCTCGGCGGCATGGTGTCCAACCGGATCCGGCTGGACGACATCAACGAGGGCATCGCGCTGCTCGACCGTGCCGAGGGCACCCGGACCGTGATCATTTAGCGGCGGTCGTCTGAAGGTGGCGCAGAGGGGCGACCGCGGGTGACCCTCGGAACGGGGTTCGCCGCCGGGGTCGGCGGACTCACCGCCGACGTGTCGGGAGGGAACGCGAACATGACCGAGCGCACTCTGATCAGGAACGCGAAGATAATCACCTGCTCCGCTCCCGGCACCGACTCCGGGTCGGACGTCATCGCCGACGGCGACCTCCTGATCGAGGGCGACCGGATCGCGCGGGTGGCGGCGGGGCGCATCGAGATCGACTCCGGTGCGGCCCGCGTCGTCGACCTGCACGGGGCGGCCGTCTTACCCGGCCTGGGAGACGCGCACGTGCACATGAGCTGGCCGCTCGACTTCGTCTTCGACCACGTCTCCGTCGCCAACGCGCCGGCCGCGCCGCACGCGCTCGACGTCGCCGCCGTGGCCCGGACGTTCCTGGAGAGCGGCTACACGCTCGTCGTCGGGGCAGGGGTCTCCCAGCCGTTCGACGACGTGCGCACCAGGGACGCGATCGAGCGGGGCCTCATCCCCGGCCCGCGGGTCATCCCGAGCGGCACGATGATCACCGAGCGGGGCGCGATCAGCGCGGACACCGGGATGACCTCGGTCGTCTCCGACGCCCGGGACATCCGCGAGGTCGTCGCCCGCCAGTGCGACACCGGCGTCCGGGCGCTGAAACTGTTCGTCTCCGGGGACGGCATCGTCCCCGAGTACCCCTCCGACGACCTCTACATGAACGACGAGATGCTGTCCGCGGCCGTAGACGAGGCCGACCGGTACGGGGCGTTCATCACGGTTCACGCCCGCGGGTCGGACAGCGTCGCGATGGCGGCGCGCAACGGGGTCCGGGCCATCCACCACGCCTGCTTCCTTGACGACAAGGCGGTGCACGAGCTCGAGGCGCGCCGGGACGACGTCTGGGTGTGCCCCGGCCTGCACTACCTGTACGCGATGGTCAGCGGCCACGCCGAGCCCTGGGGCGTCACCCCGGAGAAGATCGAGCGCTCGGGCTACGAGAAGGAGTTCCACGCCCAGGTCGAGGGCATCCGCCAGCTGCGGGAGGCGGGCATCCGCATCCTGGCCGGCGGCGACTTCGGCCACCAGTGGACAAAACACGGCACCTACGCGGCCGAGCTGCAGCGTTACGTGGAGCTGGTCGGCATGTCACCGCAGGAGGCGATCAACACCGCGACCCGGAACATGGGCCCGCTGGTGGGCCTGGACGTCGGCCAGGTCCGCGCGGGCTACCTCGCCGACCTGCTGATCGTCGATGGCGACCCGCTCGCCGACATCACCGTGCTGCAGGATCCCGACCGCCGCCGCACGGTCCTCAAGGGCGGGCGGTTCGCCTACGTCAACCCGCGGATGTTCCCATGATCGGGGCCACCGGCGAGCGGGCGGCGTCCGGCGACGTGATCGAGGCGCCCCCGCTGGACGGCCCGCCCGTCGCTGATCCGCCCGCGGTCGAGGCCCCGGTGCCCGCCCCGGCCGCTGCGGCGCTGCTCTCCGGAGTCGAGACCCTGGCGCGCCTGCTCGTCGTGCGTGAGCGGCTGGATGCCAAGGACGGCCTGACCACCGGGACGATGGTGTCGGGCTACCCGGGTTCGCCCCTGGGCACGTTCGACCTGACCCTGGACAAGCTCGGCGACAAGCTGGCCGAGCACCGCATCCTGCACCGGCCGGGGCTGAACGAGGAGCTCGGCGCCGCCGTCGTGTGGGGCAGCCAGATGGGCGCGGTCAGCGGCTACGCCGGCGTCGACGGCGTCGTCGGCGCCTGGTACGGCAAGACCCCGGGGCTCGACCGGTGCGGGGACGTCCTCAGGCACGCCAACGCCATGGGCGCCGGCCCGAACGGCGGCGTCGTCATGTTCTGCGGCGACGACCCGACCGCCAAGTCGTCCACCCTGCCCTGCGACAGCCAGTACACGTTCGAGGACGCCTGTATCCCGGTGCTGTTCCCCGGTGACCAGCAGGAGGTCCTCGACCTGGGCGTGCACGCCTACCGGCTGTCCCGGTACTGCGGATCCTGGGTCGGGATGAAGATCGTCACCGCGGTGGCGGACGGCATCGGCAGCGTCGACCTCGATCTCGACCGGCACACTCCGGAGGAACCGGAGGACATCCTGGTCGAGGGCCTGCCGTGGCGGCACCGGCCGCAGGCCAAGGTCGGCCCGCACGCGGTGCCCGGCCAGGAGGCGCTCGTCGTCGACCACCGGCTGCGCGCCGCGCAGGCCTACGTCCGGCACAACGGCCTCGACCGGGTGGTCGGCGCCCAGGCGGGCGCGCCGCTGGGCATCGTGTGCGCCGGCAAGACCTACTTCGACGTGGTCCAGGCGTTCTCCGATCTCGGTGTCCGCCCCGCCGATCTCGCCGCCGCCGGCGTCCGCGTGCTCAAGCTCGCGATGACGTACCCGGTGGTCGAGAGCACCGTCGTCGAGTTCGCCCGGTCGGTCGAGGAGATCCTCGTCGTCGAGGAGAAGCGGCCGTTCATCGAGACGCAGCTGCGGTCGATCCTGCACCAGGCGGGGATCATGGTCCCCGTCGCGGGCAAGAAGGACCTGGACGGGCGCGCGCTGCTGTCGACGGTCGGCGAGCTGGACCCGGCCGCGGTCGGCAAGGCGCTGACCCGGGTCCGCCCGGCACTCGCCGCCGGCCGGCGCGACGAGCCGCGGCGGATGTCGCTGCCGCTGCTCGCGCTGCCGTCCCGGCCGCCGGGCTTCTGCAGCGGCTGCCCGCACAACCGCTCGACGGTCTTCCCGGACGGTGCCCTCGTCGGCGGCGGCGTCGGGTGTCACGGGATCATGTACTTCGAGACCCGGCACCAGGGCATGACCAGCCTGCCGCCCACCCCGATGGGCGCCGAGGGCGTGCCCTGGATCGGGCTGGCGCCGTTTGTCGACGAGCCGCACCTCATCCAGAACCTCGGCGACGGCACGCTGAGCCACTCCGGCATCCTGGCGATCCGGGCGAGCGTCGCCGCCGGCGTCGCCGTCACGTTCAAGATCCTGTACAACACCGCGGTCGCCATGACGGGCGGTCAGGACGTCGTCGGCCTGATGGACGTCCCGGCGATGACCCGGGCGCTGGAGGCCGAGGGCGTGCGCCGCATCGTGGTGTGCGCCGAGGACCCGAAGCGCTACGGCCGTCGCGCCCGCTGGGCACCGGGCGTCAGGGTGCTCGGGCGGGACCACCTCCCGGAGGTGCAGGAGGAACTGCGGGGCGTGGCCGGCGTCAGCGTGATCATCTACGACCAGCGCTGCGCGGCGGAGTCGCGGCGGCTGCGCAAGCGCGGGCTGCTGCCCGAGCCGCCCCGGCGGGTCGTCATCAACGAGGCCGTCTGCGAGGGGTGCGGCGACTGCGGCACCAAGAGCAACTGCCTGTCGGTGCTCCCGGTGGAGACCGAGCTCGGTGTGAAGCGGCGCATCGACGACCTTTCCTGCAACCGCGACTACACCTGCCTGGACGGCGACTGCCCGTCCTTCGTCACCGTGCAGCCCCGGTCGCGGACCTGGCCGTGGACGAGGTCCCCGGCGAAGCGCCGGGCCCGCAGGGCGAGTGCCGAGCAGGCCGCGGGTGCGTCCGCCGGGACGGGCGAGTCGGTGCGGCCGGCCCTGCCCGCCGGCACCCTGCCGGCGCCCGCCAACCCGGGTGTCGACGGCCAGTACGGCATCTACGTCACCGGCATCGGCGGGACGGGCATCATCACCGCCAGCCGGATCCTCGCGGCCGCGGCCGAGTCGGCCGGGCTCGTCGTCGGCGGCGTGGACCAGACCGGCCTGTCGCAGAAGGCCGGGGCCGTGGTCTCCCACCTGCACCTGGCGGCGACCAGGGCCGAGATCGGCTCGGCGACGGTCGGCCCCGGCGGGGCCGACCTCTACCTCTCCGGCGACATCCTGCAGGCCGCCGGCGGGCCCCAGCTGGAACGGGTCCGCCCCGGCCACACCGTGGCGGTCGTCGAGACCGAGCTGATCCCGACCACGTCGATGCTCCAGGGCGGCGCGACCGCGCCCGCCGACGAGGATCTGCGCAGGGCGATCACCGACCGGGTCGGCCCCGAGCGGGTCGCCTTCATCGCCGGGCGGCAGATCGCCGAGCAGGTGTTCGCCGACCAGCTCCTCGGCAACGTCGTCCTGCTCGGCGCCGCCTTCCAGCTCGGCGGGCTGCCGTTCACGCTGGACGACGTCGAGCACGCGATGCGCCGGCAGGGCAGGGCCGCGGCGAAGAACCGGGAGGCCTTCGAATGGGGCCGCTGGGCCGCGCACGACCCGGCGGCCGTCGAGGCCAGCCTCGCCGGGCCCGCGGGCGCCGGGCCCGCGGGCGCCGGGTCGGTGGCCACCGGGTCGGCGGGCGCGGAGGCCTCCGGCGCCGGTCCGGAGCCGGGTCGGCGGCCCGGCCTCACCGACCCGTCACCGGCGGCGCTGACCCGCGCGGCGGCGCTCGTCGCCGAGCGCCCGCTGCCCCCGGCGCTGCGTGACCTGCTGGTCCGCCGGGCCGCCCAGGTGATCGACTACTCGGGCGACTCGCTGGCGCGGCGCTTCCTCGGCCTGGTCGAGCAGGCGTCCGCGCGGGACGACGAGGCCAGCGGATGGGAGTTCACCCGGGCGGTCACCGACTCCTGGCACAAGATCCTGACCTACAAGGACGAGTACGAGGTCGCCCGGCTGCACCTGAAGACGGACTACGACGAGGTCGCGCGTGGCCTCGGCATCGACGGCCCGTACAAGGTGACCTACCACCTCCATCCACCCGCGCTGCGCCGGCTGGGCGTGTCGAGGAAGCTCCCGATGGGCCGGCCCTACGCCGTCGCCTTCCACGGCCTGCGGGCGATGAAGCGGCTGCGCGGGACGCCCTTCGACGTCTTCGGCTACGACCCCGACCGCCGCACCGAGCGCGCGGTGATCGCCGAGTACGAGGCGCTGATCACCGAGCTTGTGCGGCCGGTGCCGGCCGGGTCCGGCGTCTCCTACGAGACGCTGGTCCAGGCCGCCGAGTCCGTCCAGGTGGTCAAGGGCTATGCGGAGATCAAGGAAGCCGCGGTGCGGCGCTGGCGTGCCGAGGTCGCTCAGCTGCGGCGTGAGCTGGTCCCGCCCGCCGCTGGTACCGGTGGCGGCACGGCACCCTGACCTGATGTTCCCTCGCGTCGTGGGGAACCGGGGTGCATAACAGCCCGTTTCGCAAAGATTGATCGACCACGGGGTGTCGTGTCCGGTTCGAGCGCCCCCAGGGAAATCATGATCGGCCGTGGTCCGTGGCGGCCGTGTCCGGGTGCGCGGGGTGCGGGGTGCTGGGTGCGGGATGCGCGGGGATCATCGGGTCCCCGGCACGGTCCGGGCCCGACGGGTATGCGTACCGGGCCGGCCGCTATGCACGGCGGCGCGGAACCGTGGCGGGTGAGGGGCAGCCAGGACTCTCTCACCCGCCGCACATCACCCGATGGCGGAGACTCAGGGTGCATAACCGGCTCGGGGAGGAGGTACCGGGCCTCGGTCTGGGTCCTGTTCCGCGGGGGGCGCCAGCCGGCCACCCCGACCCGGGTCCCGACACGACTCCCACTCCTGGCCGATCTTTGCGAAACGAGCTGTAAGTCGTAGGTCGTGGGGCCCGTCCGCGGGCGTCTCGTGAGCGGGCGTCTCGTGAGCAGTGCCTCGTGAGCAGTGCCTCGTGAGCAGTGCCTCGCGAACTCGATAAGTGAGCGAGTATTTGCTATCTTCTGGGAACTATCGTTGCCGCGGGCGACCGATCGGAGTTTCGATGGATCTGCTGCTGCGCCACGCCTCGTTGATCGACGGGACGGGTGCCCCGGCCCGCGCCGCGGAGGTCGCCGTCAGCGGTGGCCGCGTGGTCGCCGTCGGCGCCCCCGGCGAGCTCACCCCGACGCCCGACTGCGAGGTCGTCGACCTCGAGGGGCTCACCCTCGCCCCCGGCTTCATCGACGTGCACACCCACTACGACGCCCAGATTCTCTGGGACGGCGACCTCACGCCGTCGAGCT
Organism: Parafrankia sp. Ea1.12; assembly: GCF_900465275.1. NCBI lineage: Bacteria > Bacillati > Actinomycetota > Actinomycetes > Frankiales > Frankiaceae > Parafrankia > Parafrankia sp. Ea1.12. Next base: position 26,636 of record NZ_UBIZ01000613.1, read on the forward strand.
GGCACGGCGTGACCAGCGTGATCATGGGCAACTGCGGCTTCGGGGTGGCGCCGACCAGGCCCGAGCACCGCGACATCATCATGCGCCTCCTGGAGAACGTCGAGGGGATGTCCCTCAGCGCACTTGACGCCGGCATCTCCTGGTCCTTCGAGACCTTCCCGGAGTACCTCTCCGCCCTCGACCAGCGGCCCAAGCGTCTCAACGTCGGCGCCTTCATCGGCCACTCGCCGCTGCGCGCGTTCGTGGTCGGCGGTGAGGAGCGGCCGGCGACACCGGCCGAGCTCGAGCGGATGCGCGAGATCGTGCGCGAGGCCCTCGAGGCCGGCGCCATCGGGTTCTCCACCTCGCGCCAGCCCGCCCACCAGGGCGCCTACGGCCGTCCGGTGCCGAGCCGCTTCGCCGAGGTCGACGAGGTCTACTCGATGGTCTCGGTGCTCAGCGAGCTCGGGCGCGGCGTCGTCCAGGTCTCCATCGGCCCGGGCCTGTTCGTCGACCAGTTCTCCGAGCTGGCCACCCGCTTCGGCGTCCCGGTGACGTGGACGGCGCTGGTCGCCCGCGCGGACAAGCCAGGCGCGGCGATGCGCACCGTCGAGCGGGGCGGGGCGCTGCCCGGCGAGGTCTACCCGCAGATCGCCTGCCGCCCCATCGTCATGCAGATCACGATGGACGACCCGGTGCCGCTCGCCGAGATCGACGAGTGGAAGGAGGCGCTGGCGCGGCCCCGCGAGGAGCGTGCCGACCTCTACCGCGACGCCTCCTGGCGGGAGCGGGCCCGCCCCGCGACGCTGAGCGCGTGGAGCCACCGCTGGTCCAAGATCGATGTCGAGGAGACCGGCGCCCACCACGACGTCGTGGGCATCCCGCTGGACCGGCTGGCGCAGCAGCGGGGCACCACCCCCTTCGACGTCATGCTCGACCTCGCGCTCTCGGACAGCGTCCCCACCCGCTTCCGGGTGGTGCTGGAGAACGACGGTGACGCCGAGATCGCCCAGCTGCTGGCGGACAAGCGCACCCTGCTCGGGCTCTCCGACGCCGGCGCCCACGCCAACCAGCTCTGCGACGCCTGCTACTCCACCCACCTGCTCGGTCACTGGGTGCGCGAGCGCGGCGCGATCGCGCTGGAGGACGCGGTCTGGCGCCTCACCGGTCATCCCCACCAGGCCTTCCGGGTGGACGGCCGTGGGCTGGTCAAGGAGGGCTTCCACGCCGACCTCGTCGCCTTCGACCCGGCCACGGTGGGCACGACCCCGGTCGAGCGGGTGTACGACCAGCCCGGCGGCGCCGACCGCCTGGTGGTGCGCAGCACCGGCATCGAGCACGTGTGGGTCAACGGCGTAGCCACCCGTTCGTACGGTAAGGACATCCCCGGCGCCACGCCCGGCCGTCTGCTGCGCGCCCGGGGCACCGGGGAGGGCACCCCGCAGTCCTGACCACCGGACCAACCCCGCGCCCGGGTAGCCATTTCGCGGTGGCCACCCGGGCGCTTCCGCGTCCGCGGGCTCTCTGTCTCTGCCGCTCAGGGCCTGGCCGGGCCCGACCCGGCGCCGAGCCGGACCGGCCCGGGGGGCGGGGTTGGTGTCCTACGGTGACTGTCCCTACGCGGACTGTCCTACGCGGACCTGGCGGTCTCCTTGTCGGGGATCCGGAGCAGGTCGGCGGTGTTGCTGCGCAGCACCTTGCGCCGCGTGACCGGGTCGCAGTCGTCGAGGCGCTCGACGTAGTCCATGGGCTGGCGGAGCCCCTCGGGGTGCGGGTAGTCCGAACCGAAGAGGACCTGGTCCGGGCCGAGCACGCTGATGAGGTCGTGCACGTCGTCCTCGGGGAACGGGCAGACCCACAGGTGCTCGGCGAGCATCTCGCTGGGCTTCGCCGAGAGCGTGCCGCCGATCATCGGGCCGCGCCGGCCGAGGGCGGCGGCCTTGTCGACCGTCTTCAGCAGCGGTCGCACCCAGTTGCTGCCGTTCTCGATCGAGATGATCTTGATGTTGGGGTGTCGGCCGAAGAGGTTGTGCAGGGTGAGCGCGCTGAGCGTGTCGACGATCGGCCGCTCGGTGTTGCACAGCGCCCACTGCAGCGGCGACTGCAGGTGTGACGGGTTGCCCGCGTCCTCGGACCAGAGCCGGCCGTACGCCGCGTTGTAACCGCTGTTGGAGACGTGGAACACGACCCCGACCCCGGCCTCGGCCGCCATCGCCCAGAACCGGTCGAAGTCGGGGTGCGCGGGGGAGCGGCCGCCGATCGGCCCGGGGCGCAGGTGCACCAGGCGCGCGTCGGCGTCCAGCACCCGCTTCAGCTCGGCCACGGCGTGGTCGATGTCGAGCAGGGAGAGCATCGGAACGGCGAAGATCCGGTCCTGCTCGGCGTAGCCCCAGTCCTCCTCGAGCCACCGGTTGAACGCGCGCAGGCTGGCGTAGGTCAGTTCGACGTCGTCCGCCATGTCCTGCTCGACGGCCACGCCGAGGGTGGGCAGCATGATGGTCGCCTCGACATCCTGGTCGTCCATCAGGTCCAGCCGCGCGGGCCGCTCGATGAACGCGGGGTGGTCCTTCGCGTTCAGGACCTCGCGGTGGGTGAAGCCGTCCGCCACCTCGCCGACGAACAGGCCCTGCAGCGCGCCGGGGGCGGACGCGTAGTCCCCGGGCATCACGCTCATGAAGGTGCGGCGGTCGCCCAGATAGACCCGGCCCAGGCCGTCGGCCCCGCGCTCGACCCGTACGGTGCGCTCCTTGAAACCGGCCTCGATATGCCGGGAGAAGCAGTCGTCGGGCTCGTAGTAGTGGCCATCGGCATCGATCAGCTGGTAGTCCACCGCGTGCCACCTCCGGGAAAACGATTCAGTGAATACTCGCTGCGCCGGTCGAAGTGCCGGGACTTGCGCGCGGTGCGCTGGCTGGCCACGAGGTGCGGGTCGTCTCCGGGCGCCGGGCAGGCCACGAGACGGATCGTCGTGGTCACCTGGCTGCCTCCTCCGCCTGTCGCGGTTCTGTCGCCTGTCGCGGTTTCGTGTCGCTCGGCGGCCTGCCGCGCAGATCGCGGGCCGGTTCGCACGGCCTCAGTCCTGGTAAGTGAGCATACACTTTTTCCCTATCGGGCGCAGGGGCGTTTGCGGTGGCAGGCTGAATGCCCGCCTTCCCGAAGGCGGGCGATCTCGTTCTCACCGGTAACGCGCGGAACGCCGCCCAGGCAGTTCTCCGGGATCTACGGCGGTGCCGCCCCGAAAGGCGGGTGATGAATGCGGACGCCGGCCAGGACGGCCGGCGTCCGAGGGGATTCCGCGGTGCTTCCGGGATCCGTCAGGTCTGGCGGACGGCTTTGGCGGCCAGGAGGGCGTCGATCTCCGCCGGGGGGAAGCCGAGGTCGGTGAGCACGGCGACGCTGTGCTCACCGACGCCCGGCAGCATCGGCGTGACCGGGTCCGCGTCGACGCCGGTCGGGCCGTACCGCGGCAGGGCCCCGATCTGCTCGAACCAGCCCCAGTCGGCGACCTCGTACGAGGCGACCCGGCCGAGCTGGCGGTTGACCGGGTCGTCCAGCACCGCGCGGCGGAAGCCGTCCCGGTCGAGCGGTTCGATGAGGTCGGCGAGCAGGCCGGCGGCGCGCAGACGGGCCACCCACTCGGCCGCCGGCGCGGCGGCGAACACGGCCTCCAGGACGGACTCGGCCCGGCGGGCGCTCGCGTCGTCCGAGCCCCCACGCAGTGGCACGTAGGACTCCGGCAGGCCGCCGGCCGCGGTGCCGTCGTCGCCGGCGGCCGCGTCGCCGGTGACGGGCGTCGCGGCGGGTGCCGTCAGCTCGCGCAGGCGGGCCCACGCGGCGCGGTCGGGCAGGACGAGCGCGAACCAGCGGTCGTCGCCGCCGGCGTAGATGCGGTAGCCCGGGCCGTACCCGGTCTGGGTCGAGTCGAGCGAGGGGGTCGGGACGCGCTCGCCGTCGCGCTGGAACACCCCGCTCTGCAGGAGCATCCCCGCGCCCAGCAGGCTCGTCGCCACCCGCTGCCCGCACCCGGTCGACTCCCGGGCGTACAGGCCGGCCAGTATGCCGGTCGCGGCCACCCAGCCGCCGCTGACGTCCAGCGGAATCCAGGTGGGGGCGACCGGATCGTTGCCGGTGCCGCCTACAGCCTGCTCCAGGCCGGTCAGCGCCTGCATCAGGGCGTCGTTGCCGGGGTACTTCGCCCGCGGTCCCGTCGGGCCGAAGGCGCTGGCGTGGCAGTACACGGCGCGTGGGTTGAGCCGGGCGACGGTCTCCGCGTCGATCCGGAGCCGTTCGGCCACCCCGACCCGGAAGTTGTGCACGACGACGTCGGCCCACCGGATCAGCCGTTCCACGACGGGCCGGGCTTCTGGGGCGCCCAGGTCCATCGCCAGGCTGCGCTTGCCGCGCTGGCAGGCCGCCACCGCGTAGGCGGCGGCCCGCATGGCCTCGCCCTCGGGCGGCTCGACCTTGACGACCTCCGCGCCCAGGTCGGCGAGGATCTGGGCGCCCAGCGGACCGGCCACGAACGCCGAGAAGTCCAGGACGCGAACCCCCCGCAGGAGACGGCCGGACGTCCCGGCCGCGCTCGCGGCGGGGGCGCCGTCCGCGGGCGCGGGGCGGACGGGACGGACGGAGATCGGCGAGCCGACGACGACGTCCCGCCGGCCGGACTCCGAGCGGGTCACCGCCAGGCCGACCTCGGCCAGGTGCGGGTCGGCCAGCGCGTCGCCGGGGCGCAGCACCGGCTCGCAGGCGATGCCCGCCTCGCGCAGCCGGTTCAGCCAGTCCTCGCGCGGCCGCAGCGCGAACGGCGAGCGCCAGCGGCGGGCACGCTCGTTGAGAGCCCCGGTCATCTGGTCGGCGTAGTAGCCCTCGTCGCTGGGGGTGTCGCCGAGAACGTCGATGAGACGGGAGTACATCCCCTTCCCACCGAACCAGACCTGCAGCAGCTCGCCGTCGGCGCAGCGGTACAGGAAGTTCGGGAAGGTCGATCCCTTCTCCCAGTAGGACTCGATCTCCGTCGCGGCGCGCTCGGAGCGCCCGATCATGCACCCGAGGGTGGAGAGCAGCCCGTCGTAGAGCGACGTCTCGGCCCAGCCGCCGGTGCCCGTCCCGACCCGGCGGCGCAACAACGCGAGCGCGGACGTCGTGAGCAGGAAGGCCGTGCCGCTGCCCGACGCCTGCGCGTCGACGAAGATCGGGCCCGGCCGGTGCCCGGCGAGTTGGGTGCAGAACCCGGCCCGGGCCTCCACCAGCAGCCCGAAGTCCTCCCCGAGGCCCTTGGACGTCCGGCTGGGCCGGCAGCGGGCGTACACCAGGCCCGGGTTGGCCGCCTGGAGGTCGAGGTGGCCCAGGCCGCGCCGCTCGACGAGCGCCTCGGGTCCGTAGACGAACGCGACGTCCGCGCCCCGGAGCAGCGCGCGCACCTCGGCCGCGTCGTCGGTGACGACGAGCTGCTTGTCGCGGTGCCAGACCTCGCCCCAGGCCACGTGCTCGTCGATCGCCGGCGTCGACGTCCCGACCGCCCGGACGACCCGCGCGCCCAGGTCGGCGAAGATCATGCCGGGCACGCCGCCCGCCAGGCCCAGGCCGAGGTCGCTGGTGCCGACCGCGACCTCGACGACCGACAGGCCCTCGCAGGGACGTCCGGCGGGGGCGGTGCTCACGGCGAGACCTCGTCCGCCGGCAGCCCGTCCACTGACAGGCCGTCCACTGACAGCCCGTCCGCCGGCAGCGTGAGGCGGGGCAGTACCTCCCTGGCCGCGAGAGTGATCACCTCGAGGGTGTCCTCGTGCGCCGCCGGGGAGATGATGAAGTGGCGCACCCCCGCGTCCACGTACTGCTGGAAGCGGGCGGCGACCTCCTCGGGCGTGCCGGCCGGGGCGACCCGCTCGAGCATGCCGCCGGGCTTGTTCCCGTAGGCGCCGCCGAGGAACGACGCGACGTCGTCGCGGGCGCGGTCGCCGTCGGGGCGGATCGAGCAGTAGACGTACATCATCCACTCGAAGCCGGACTTCTCCAGGTCGCGGCCGGCCGCGGCGGCGTGCTCGCGGACGGTGCCGACCGTGCGGGCATAGGCGTCCGGTGACATCAGGTAGGGCATCCAGCCGTCGCCGACGCGGGCGGCGCGGCGCATGGCGGGCCCCTTGCGGCCGGAGATCAACAGCGGCGGGCCGCCGGGGCGCCCGCCCGGCCGGTCCGCGCCGCGCAGCTCGACCGGGACGAGCTTCGCCTCGTCGAGGTGGAAGAACTTCCCGTGGTGGGTCACCGGCTCGCCGGACCACAGCGCCCGGAGGATGTCCAGGGTCTCGTCGGTGCGCGCCCCGCGCTCGGCGACGGGCACGCCGACGGCGTCGAACTCCTGGGGGAACTCGCCGCCGACGCCGACCCCGACCGAGATCCGGCCGCCGCTGTGGACGTCCAGGTCGGCGAGCTGTTTGGCGATGATCACCGGGGGGTAGAGCGGGGCGAGCAGGATCGAGGTGCCGACGCGGACGCGCTCCGTCCACGCGGTCATCAGCGCCAGCCGGGTGATCACCTCTCCGGTGCCCGTCCGGGGGAGGATGTGGCCGCCCTGCCAGACGGACTCGATCGGGAGGCGCTCCGCGGCGGCGAGCCACGCCCGGTCCGGCTCGGGGAGGGCCGCTGCTCCGAAGACGATGCGATTGCCTGGCAACCAGGGCTCCTTAACGGACGACCGGCCGGACGGCGTGACCAGGCCGTCCGGGTCGGGGAGCAGACTCGGCGGCTGTCCGCGCGCGTGTCCGGGCTTGCGTGGCAGAATAGCGGAGTGAGCGTACACTCCTCTTCCCTGTGAAGGGAAGCTGAGCAGGGAAGCAAGGGCTGAGCAGGGAAGCAAGGGCTGAGCAGGGAAGCAAGGGGGAGAGGCTTGACCGCGATCGTGGGTATACCCCCGGCCGTGACCGAGGAGACCGAGCCGTTCTGGACGGCGGCTCGTGAAGGCCGGTTGCTCGTCGAGCACTGCCCGGCCTGCGGGTCCGACTCCTTCCCGCCGTACGGGGCCTGCCGGGTGTGCCGGAGCCGTCCGGTCGAGTTCGTGGAGATCACCGAGCGCGGCCGGGTGTACAGCTTCACGGTCAACCACCAGCGCTGGATGCCCGGTCTCGAAGTGCCCTACGCGATCGTCCTCGTCGAGTTCCCGGGCCATCCGGGCGTGCGGGTGGCCGGCCGGCTGCGCGGCTGCCCCCCGGAGGCCGTGGAGATCGGGATGGCGGTCGAGGTCGGCTTCGAGCCGGGGCCCGGCGACTTCGCCGTCCCGAGCTTCGTCGCCGTCGACCGCGCCTCCGAGAGCGGCGCCGGGGCGACCGCGTGACGGGCACCGAGCACTTCGAGAAGCGGGTCGTGCTCTCCGGCGTCGGCCAGTCGGCCGTCGGGCGGCGCATCGACCGCTCCGGGTTCCAGCTGACCCTCGACGCCGTTCACGCCGCGATCGAGGACGCCGGCCTGCAGGTCGACGACATCGACGGCCTGGCCATGTTCCCCGGCGGCGGCAAGGCCAACCTGCCCGGCTACGCCAACGGCAACCTGTACGAGATCCAGGACGCCCTGCGCCTCACCACCACCTGGCGGCAGGGCCAGGTCGAGGGCATGAGTCTGCCCTTCTACGGCCCGGCGCAGGCGATCGCGACCGGCCAGGCCCGCCACGTCGTCATCTGGCGGACGGTGAAGGAGGGCAGCGCCGCGCGCAACGCCGGCGGCCGCCCCGCCTACGGGTCGATCCACCCGGCGGCCGAGGGGCCGCTGGCCTGGCTGCTGCCGATCGGCGCGCTCTCCCCGGTGTGCCAGGTGGCCCCCTACGCCACCCGGTACATGCACGAGTACGGCGTCACCCGCGAGCAGCTCGCCTGGATCCCGGTGACCCAGCGCGCGCACGCCGCCCTCAACCCGGACGCGGTCTACCGCGACCCGCTGACCGTCGACGACTACCTGGCGTCGCGCATGATCTCCACGCCGATCTGCCTGTACGACTGCGACGTTCCCGTCGACGGGGCCACCGCGATCGTCGTCTCGGCGGCGGAGACGGCCCCCGACCTGCGGGCACCGGTCGCCATCGAGGCGATGGCCGGGGTCGTGGACGGACGCCCCTCGTGGGAGCAGTGGGAGGACATGGGCCGGGTCGGCCACGCCACCGCGGCGGCCCTGTGGAACCGGACCGGTCTGCGGCCCGCCGACGTCGACGTCGCCCAGCTCTACGACGGCTTCACCATCGAGGCCGTCTGGTGGCTCGAGGCGATGGGATTCTGCGGTACCGGCGAGGCGGGCGCCTTCGTCGAGGGCGGCAAGCGGATCGCGCTCGGCGGCGACCTGCCGCTCAACACCTGGGGCGGGCAGCTCTCCGGCGGGCGTCTGCACGCCTCCTTCGGTCACACCGCCGAGGCGATCCGTCAGCTCCGCGGCGAGGCCGGGGCACGGCAGGTGGTCGGCGCGGAAGTCGCCGCGGTGACCAACGTCGGCGGATACGAGGCGGGCGCGGCCCTTCTGACGCGCTGGCGTGGCTGAGAGAGGAGACGTCGGATGGCACGAAGTTCTGGACGGGTCGAGGGAAAGGTCGCCATCGTCACCGGAGCCGGCTCCACGCCGGGTGACGGGATAGGCACCGGGAAGGCCAGCGCCGTGGTGCTCGCCCGGGAGGGCGCGAGCGTCCTGCTCGTCGACCTGTACCCCGAGCGCGCCGAGCTGACCTTAAAGATGATTGAGGAAGAGGGCGGCAAGGCGAAGGTTTTCGCCGCCGACGTCACGCAGGCGGACCAGTGCGAGGCGATGGTCGCGGCGGCCGTCGAGAACTTCGGCACGGTCGACATCCTCGTGAACAACATCGGGCTGGCCTCCCTGGGCACCGTCGTGGACCTCTCGGAGGAGGCCTGGGACCGCGCCCTCAACGTCAACCTGCGCACGGTCTTCCTGGCGTCCAAGTACGCCGTGCCGGTGATGGCCGCCCAGGGCTCCGGCTCGATCGTCAACATCTCGTCGATCTCCGCGCTGCGGGGCGACGGCACGATCGCCTACTCGGCGGCCAAGGGCGCGATGCTCGCGATGACCGTCGACATGGCCTACTCGCACGGGCGGCAGGGCATCCGGGTCAACGCGATCGCGCCGGGGCACATCACCACCCCGATGGTGAACTCCGTCTCCGGGCAGGACCCGCGGGCCGACTTCCGCACGCAACTGCGCAACGAGGCCGGCCTGCTCGGCACCCCGGGCACCGGCTGGGACGTCGGCTGGGCCGTGGCCTTCCTCGCCTCCGACGAGGCACGCTGGATCACCGGCATCACCATGCCGGTGGACTCCGGAGTCCTCAGCATCACGCCGCTGTCGATGGCGCAGTACCTGCGCGCCATCCCGGAGTAATAGCCGCCGCACCGCTGGGCTGACCGCGCCGGGCGGCTCGCCGGGACGGACGACACTGTTCCGCCCCGGCGGGCCGCCTTCACCATTGCCGCAGCGCGCCGAGTACTTCAGCGTGCGGACTACTTCAGCGCGAGGACCTTCGACGCGGCGAACTTCCCGCCGTCGGCGGCGCTTCCGTCGAACCCGTACATGATGTGCGCGAAGAAGTTGAACCCCGAGGCGCAGACAGGGTCGCCGAGATTGCAGTACTCCTTGGCCTTCGGGCCGTAGAGCGGACTCGCCGTGGTGATCTTACCGGCGGTCAGTGCCAGTGGGTTGCCGAACACGACCACCGCCGCGACCCGCGGGGCGAGTTCCTTCGGAATGGTCTCGCCCAGGTCGAGGAACGTCGGAATCCCGATCGAGATGTCCGTGACGCTGGCACCCTGCGAGTACCCGCCCAGCACGAACTTCGTGTTCGGGCAGGCGGCCGCGGTCGCCTTCACGTGCCGGGTCATGTCGGTGGCCCCAGGGCCGGCCGACGTCTGTGCGTAGTCCGCGGCGTAGTTCACGGCGTACGAGGCGACCGTCTTACCGGGCAGGTTCTGTTTCACGGCGTTGACGAACGGGCCGCCGGTGATGCCCAGGCCGGGCAGCTCACCGCTGCCCCGGGCGAAAACGACCTCCACGTCGGAACAGGTGGCCGCCTGCGCGGGTCCGGCGACGATGCCACCGCCGAGGGTGCAGGCCGTCGCGGCGACGGCGAGCGCCAGGGCGCGACGTTTCCAGGAGCCGACAAATCTCATGCGCGAATCTCCTCGCGTAATCGACCAGCGCAGTGCGGCTGGTCTGTTGTCCCACCCCCTCCCCTTGTCAAGCTTTGGTGCGTTTTGGACGCTATCGTCCGGTCTGCCCGTGGGTAACGAGTACCTGATCGGGTTCACCCGAAAGTGCCACCGGAGCGCCACGCAGGGACACCGTCGTCGCCCGTGGGGCCGGCGCTCCGTGTCCGTGCCGTGTTCCCTGTCCCGCAAGCCTTTTCGTGGCCGCACTCAACCTGGCGGCGCGCGGCGGCGTTCAGGAGGGCAGGACCACGGAAGGGACGTATCGGGTGCTGGAACGCGAGGAGCGGGCGTTCGAGGAGTTCGTCGCGCGCACGGGCGACCGGCTGGTGCGCTGCGCGGTGTTGCTGGTCGGCGACCGGGGGACGGCCGAGGACCTGGTCCAGGGGGCTCTGGAGCGCACCTACCGGCACTGGCCGCGGGTGTCCGCCGGGCACCCGGAGGCCTATGTGCGGCGGGCGCTGGTCAACGCGGCGGCGAGCCGGTGGCGCCGGTTCCGGATCCACGAGGTGCCGCTGGGTGCGGACACCGAGATCGGCCTGCCGGACCACGCCGACCGGTTGTCGGTGCGCGACGAGCTCATCCGTGCCCTGATGACCCTGCCCGTCCGACAACGCGCGGTGCTCGTGCTGCGCTACCTCGACGACCTGCCCGAGGCGGAGGTCGCGGCCGCGCTCGGCTGCAGCGTCGGCTCGGTCAAGAGCCAGGCCTCGCGCGGACTCGCCCGACTGCGGGCCAGCGCGCACCTCGACGACGTCCTGCCGGCGGAAAGGAGGACTCCGTGACCATCGACGTCGAACGGGATCTACGAGCGGCCATGCGGGCCGTGACGGCCGAAGTCACGGCCCGCCCGGACACCACCCGCCTGGTGCGCGAGCGGTTCCGCCTGCGTCGGCGCAGGCGGCGGGTCGCGCTCGCCGCGGCGGTGGCGGTGCTCGTGGTCGCCATCCCCACGGGTCTGGGCCTGGCCCGGTCGGACTCCGACACCGTCGAGGTCAGGCCGGCCCGCCCGTCACCGACCGCCAGTCCGGCCGCTGGGCCGACGTCCGCCCCGACCGCCGGTCCGGGTTCCGGGCTGGGGCCTGGTCGGGACGTGGGGGGCGTCGGCATCACCTGGATACCCGCCGAGATGACCTTCGAGGAGGACACGAGCGGTGCCGGCACCGGCGAGCCCACCCCGGACATCGCCACCTACTGGTCGTCCTTCAACGCGATGATGGGTAAGCAGATGGCGTTCGTCATGGTCACGGTCAGCTGGGGGCCGGTACCGACCCTCGACGCCGTCGAGTCGAGCATGCGCGTGCAGCCAGAGCGGACCTTCGCCCGCACGACGGTCCGGGGCCGGCCGGCCGTGTTCACCCGCATGGACCCCAAGCGGGAGTTCGCCCTCGTCTGGGCCGAGCAGGACGGGCTGCTCATCGAGGTAGCCGCCGGCACTCCTCTCACCGAAGACGAACTGCGCCGGGTCGCTGAAGGGCTGGTAGTCGGAGCCCGGCCAACGCTCGACCCGAAGACCGAGCAGGCCGTCCGCGAGGCCGTCACACGGGCGTACGCCATGGACGGGCCTGCGGACCGGGCGCTCGCGGCGATCGAGAACGGGCCGGGCCTCGCCGAGACCAGGAGTCGCTTCCTCGCAAACCATCCCGGGTTGGCACACACCCTGCGGGTGACCGTGCAGGACGTGGTGCTGCGGGACCCGGAGCACGCCGTGGCCTCGTTCACGCTGAACTTCACCGACCCAACCATCCTGAGGCCGTTCACCGGGCAGTGGGACGAGCCCCGCTCGTACTCCACGAGCGGCAAGGTCATCCACACGGCGGGCGGCTGGAAGGTCAGCCGCGCCAGCTACTGCATGACCATCCTTGATGACTGCCCGATCGAGACACCTGCCACCCCGGCGGGCGGGCCCTCATGACCGCGCCGGAGCGGCCGGCGCGTCGATCAGGGCAGGACCGCGACGAAGCGCCAGTCGAGGACGTCCCGGTCGGGTTCCTGGCCGGGCTCGCCGTCGCCGGGGCCGCCGTCGCCGGGGCCGCCGTCGGCGCGTACCCGCGAGCGCAGGCTGACCAGGCCGCCGCCCGCGGCGAGCGGGGTGAGGTCCTCCACCGTGATGTCGCTGCGCAGGGTGTCGCCCTCGTACACCGGCCCGACGTGGTCGCAGCCGTGCCAGCCGGTGACGGTGACCAGCCGCGGCAGTGCCCGCGTGACCTGGGCGAACGCGAGGCCGATGGTGTGACCGCCGTAGACCAGCCGCCGCCCGCCGCCGGCCCGGGTGTCGTGGTGCACCTGGGCGATGTTCAGAGTGAGCCGGGCCAGCTCGGGCGCGCTGGACACGACGTCGCCGCCGCCGACCCGCCAGCTCTGCCCGACCTTGAGATCGGCGAAGCCCGCGCCCTCGGTCGCGGCCGCGAAACGCTCGAGGTCCCAGCCCTCGACGACGGCCCCGAGCTCCGCCGTCCCGGCCGTCTCGACGGTCCCGATGGCCTCGATGTCGTCGCGGTGCCCGGTGGTCCGGTCGGGGTCGCGCAGCGGGAGCATCGCGCACCGCCAGAAGTCCAGGACGGGCCGGTCGAGCTGGTCGACGGTGGTGATGCGCAGCACCGCCAGCCCGGTCGGCCGGCGCCCGGGCCGGACGCTGTTCTGCCGCAGTGCGACGACCTCGGTGGACGTCCGCAGCGTGTCGCCGATCTCGGGCGCCCGGCGGAAGACCAGCCCGCGGTAGAACAGGTTGGCCTTCACGTGATGGGTGACCACCGTGGACTGCCCGATGGCGACGTCCCAGACGACGTTCGGCGGGGCGAGCGCCGCGGCGCCGGTCACCTCGGCGCACAGTGCGGTGTCGAGGGCCAGGGCGAGCCGGCCGCCGACGATCGAGCGGTGGACGTCCGTGAGGCCGGCGGTCAGCGTGACCCCCGGCGCGGAGCGGAACCGCTGCCCGACGGCCAGCTCGTCGAAGTAGGGCCCCTCGGCGACCGATCCGATCGTCATCCCGCCCGTCCCGTCGTCTCACTCGCGATCACGCCGGTGTCGATCAGCCGGCCGATCTCGGCATCCGTCAGGCCGAGTATCTCGCCCAGGACGGGCGCGGTGTCCTGGCCGAGGCGCGGTGCCTCACCGGGCGCGCCGTACTCGCCGTCCCAGCGCATCGGCGAGCGCGCCGTGATCGCCGTGACGGTTCCCGAGGACGGCTCGTGAGCCGGCAACCGGACCTCCGCGAGCAGCGGGATCGGGTCCGCGGCGTGCGCTGCGACGACGTCGGACATGCCCCGGTACCGGCCCCACAGCACGCGGGCGGCGTCGAGCTCGTTGCTGACCTGCTGGTAGTCGCGGGCGGCGAACCAGGGACGCAGCACCGCGGCGATGGTCTCGCGTAGCCGGTACCGGTCGGCCTCGTGGGCCAGGTCGGCGTCCAGCGCCGTTTCGAGGGCGGCGAACACCTCGCCGGTCTTGGTCACCGAGCACAGCGCCGCCCACTGGCCCTCGGTGAGCGCCACCACCATCACCCGGTTGCCGTCGCTGCAGGTGAAATCGACGCCGAAACTGCCGTAGACGTGGTTGCCATGCCTGGGCCGCTCGGTCCCGCGGGCCGCGGCCTCCGACAGCCAGCCGAGATTCGCCACACCGCTGAGCGCGACGTCTGCCAGCGCCAGCTCGACGAACGCGCCGGCCCCGGTGCGGTCGCGGTCGCGCAACGCGGCGAGAACCGCCGTCGACACGGTCAGCCCGGTGATGAAATCCCAGGCCGGCAGCACGTGGTTGACCGGAGCGCCGCCCTCCTCCCGCCCGGTGATTCCCGGCAGGCCGACCTCGGCGTTGACCGTGTAGTCGACGGCGGGCCGCCCGTCCGGATAGCCCTGGACGCGAACGTGGATCAGGTCCGGCCGGCGGGCGGTCAGGGCGTCGTAGGACATCCAGCGCCGCCCGACGACGTTGTCGACGAGGACACCGCGATCCGGCCCCGGCGCGGTGATCAAAGCTGTGACCAGCTCCTTGCCCGCGCCGGAACGCAGGTCGACCGCGACGGACCGCTTCCCCTTGTTGAGGGACGTCCAGTAGTAGCTCTCGCCGGTGGGTGCCACCGGCCAGCGCTGGTAGTCGCTGCCGCCGCCGATCGGGTCGACCCGGATCACGTCGGCCCCGAGCTGCGCGAGCGTCATCCCGCCGGTGGGCCCGGCGACGAAGCTCGCACATTCCACGACCTGCAGTCCCGCAAGCGGCCGCCGGGTCATGACGCCGCCCGTGTAAGGGCCGGGGTGAGCCGTCCGAACACCGGGGTGCACCGCCCGAGTGTCGGGGCGAGACAGCGCCCGCCACCGAAGCGTGCCCATGCCCTGCCCGGGCCAGACTCCGCGTCCATGCAGCCACCGCCATACATAGTCGTTAATCAATATTCAGCTCAGAGCATAAGCACCCTTGGATGTCCTGGTCAGCGGAACGCACCTCACCACTCGTCCGGCGATGTTGGTGGCGCCGGCCAGACGTCTCCCGGACCGCTCGGGAAGGTCCCGCCTCAGATCGGGTGGTTTTCACAGCGTGCAGGGCGGTGGCGGCGGCCCCTGCGGTGCGGCGGCCGCCGGGGCTGCGGGCGTCGTGCCGGCGGCGGGTGTGGCACCCGCCATCGCCGGGGCGACGACGCCGGTGTACCCGCTGCCGAGGATGAGGTGGATCCCGGTGATGGTCGAGTCGGCGCGGGCGATCGAGCCGGGTACCGCCGCCTGCACCGTCCACGCGGCCTGCTCCTGGCCGGGGCCGTAGCGCACCTGTGACGCCGCGCGGGGGTCGGCGTTGCCGGCGCTGGTTGCCTGGAACCCCTCCCGCACCAGCGCCGTGGTCACCTTCGCCGCCAGGCCGGACGTGCCGGAGCCGTTGTAGACGGCGACAGCGACCTGCGCGGGCGGGACGGTCACCGGGCCGGGCGTGGCCGAGGCGGTCGTGTCCTCGAGGGTGACGCCGTCGACCTGGCCGCCCAGCGGCATGACGATTTTCGCGAGGTCGACCGGGTCGTAGAGCTGCACCGCGCCGAAGCCGGGCAGCGTTCCGTTGTTCGGGTTTCCGCCGTCGGCGAGGCCGGGCGCGCGGGTCGGCAGGGTCTCGACGTGCATCGTGCCGGCCGCCATGCCCTTCATCGACAGTCCGAGGGCCATGAGCTCGTCGAGTGTGGTGTTACCGAGGGTGACCGCGCCGGTCGCGGCCCGGAGCAGCGCCGACGACTTGAGTGGGTTTGTCAGGACGTCGCCGCTGGTGGCCTTGCGGAGCACGGCGCCGAGGAACTGCTGCTGGCGGTTGATCCGGGCGATGTCGCCCTGCATGAAGCCATGCCGCTGCCGGACGAACGCGAGTGCCTGCTCGCCGTTGACGTGCAGAGTACCCGGGCCGCCGGACCAGCCGCTCATCGTGTCGTTGGTGTTGGTGCTCACCCGCCACCGCTTGTTGTCGTCCTGGAAGTGGTCCTTGAAGTCCGAGGGCAGCACGCAGACGTCGACGCCGCCGATCGCGTCGGTGATCTGTTTGAAGCCCGCGAGGTCGACCGACACGTAGTGGTCGACCCGCATCCCGGTCAGGCTCTCGATCATCTTCACCAGCAGCGACGGGCCGCCGTCGGTGATCGCCGAGTTGAACCTGCCCCGATGCTTCTTGTGCACCTTGCCGGCCGCGTCGGTGTACTCGGGAATGACGACGAGGGTGTCGCGCGGGAACGAGACCATCGTGGTGGCCCCGTCCTCGGCCACGTGGATCAGCATCGTGGTGTCAGAGCGCTGGCCGGCGACGAGCGAGGAGCCGCCGTACTCGTCGCCGGTGCCCGCGCGGCTGTCCGTGCCGACGAGCAGATAGTTCTCGACATCATGGTCCGCGGCCGGACGATCGTCACCCAGGTCAAGGTCGACGTGCGTGACGTTGCCGTTGGCGTAGGCGTACAGCGACCAGCCACCCACACTGAACAGCAGCACTGCGGCGGAAAGCGCGGCCGTGAGCACGGCGCCGAACCGCCCACCACGGAAACGCCCGCGCCGGGATCGGTCAAACCCACCGTCACCACGCAGGCTTAGCTGGGAGGGAAGCGGCGAATCTCCTGGCACGGCCACCCCTCAAACATCCGCCCGATGTACCCGATTGATGATGATAAGCGAGGTGGGTCGGGTCGAGGCAGGGCGGTGATCGGGTCACCCCAGATGTCCTGGCGATTGTCTGGCGCAGGATGGTTGTCAAGGATCACCGGTGCCGATTTCGCGGACGGTCAGTGGGTGATCCGAGCGGGAACGGGTTTGACACGGCAGCGGTACCAGACCCGAGGAAGCCGCCAGCGGTCGTCGGTGGAGTCATGCCGGATCCAGGAGGTCGTGGTGAACGACGCGGTCCGCGCCCGCAGACACGGTCTTAAACCCGTTCCGAATGATGCTTGGAGTTTGCGCAGGCAGATGATCGGGCAGGCGGGGCCGAGAAACGCCCGGTGGATGTCGACCCGGCGTTCCCACTGGGTGCGGAGCTGGCGAGACTGGTGCAGCCAGGGAAAGGTTCGGCCTTCTGGCCAACGTTGGCGGCCCAGGCCGGAGCCCGTGGAGCTTTCCACGGCGGGTTGGCAGCCACACGTCTCCGGGCAGTGGGACCCGAGATGCCCAGGTCCCGCATCCCGGGGCTTGGGGCTTCGCCGTGCTCGTGCCGGCTGCGGGGCCCCGTCAGCGCGGGGCTCCGCCGGGTATGGGCCGGGGCGGTCGCTCAGGCCCTTGCCTCGACCGCGTCCGTCGCTGCGGCGCCCGCGGTGCCCTCCGCCACGGAACCGGCGGCGGCCCCAGCGGCCCCGGTCGGCCGGTCGTGCGGGCTGCGCTGGTCGGGAACGACGGAGGTGGGTGCGGCCGACTTGCGGGCCGGGATGGCGAGGGCTACCAGGAAGGCCACCAGTGCGGCGCCGGCGCCGATCAGGAAGCCGACGCGCAGGCCGGTCAGTGACGGGACCTGCGTCGTCCCGAAGGAGATGGTCATGTTCGCCAGCACGACGCCGATCACGGCACTGGCCGTCGACGTCCCGATGGAGCGCATCAGGGTGTTGAGGCCGTTGGCGGCGGCGCCCTCGGAAGCGGGCACCGAGGCCATGATCAGGGTTGGCATCGCCGCGTAGGCGAGCCCCACGCCGCCGCTGATCGAACAGGCGATGACCAGGACGCCCACGGGGCTGCCCATCAGCCCGAGCGCGGCGACGTATCCGACGGTCATCACAGCTGTGCCGGAGAGGAGGGCGGCCTTCGGCCCGCGGGCGGTGATCAGGCGTCCGGCGAAGGGCGAGACGACCATCATCATCAGCCCCGCCGGCGCCATCCACAGGCCGGTGGCGAGCAGTGACTGGCCGAGGCCGTGCCCGGTGGCCCTGGGTAGCTGCATGATCTGCGGGCAGATCAGCGACATCGCGTACATCGCGAAGCCCAGCACGGTGGAGGACAGGTTCGTCAGGAGCACCGGGCGCCGGGCCGAGGTGCGCAGGTCGACCAGCGGGGCCTTCGTGCGCGTCTCCCACCGGCCCCAGGCCAGCAGGACGGCGACCGCGGCTCCGAACAGCCCCAGGGTGGTGGCGCTGGACCAGCCCCAGGTGCTCCCCTTCGACACGGCGAGCAGCAGCGCGACGAGGCCCGCGGAGAGGGCCACCGCTCCGGGCAGGTCGAAGCTGCCGGAACCCCGGACGGGGGACTCGGGGACCACGACCGTGACCAGCGCCATGAGGATCAGGGTGGCGATGGCCGAACCCCAGAACAGCACATGCCAGTCGAGGTTCTGCGCGACGATCGCCGCGATCGGCAGTCCCAGCGCGCCGCCGATGCCGAGCGACGAGCTCATCAGGGCCATGGCCGGGATCAGCCGCTTCGGTGGGAGAAGGTCACGCATGATGCTGATGCCCAGCGGGATGATCGCCAGACCGAGGCCCTGCAGGGCCCGGCCCGCCACGATCGGCACCAGGGAGTCGGTCAGGGCACAGACCAGCGAGCCCGCCACGAGGATGTAGCCGGAGAGCAGGAGCATCCGCCGCTTGCCGAACAGGTCGCCGAGCCGGCCGAAGACCGGGTTCGCGACGGCTCCGGTGAGCAGGGTCGCCGTGATGGCCCAGGACGCGTCGCTCGCGTTGGAGTGCAGGAGCTTCGGCAGTACCGGGATCAGCGGCACCATCAGCGTCTGCATGAGCGAGACCAGGACGCCGACCGCGGCCAGGACGGCGACGATGGCGCTGGCTCGTGACGGAGCGTCCGTCCCGGCTCCGGAGTCCGGGCCGGGGCCCGGGCCGGGGCCCGGACTCGCTCCGTTCGAGACTTCGCTGGCGTCCATGTGCACCCCAAGATTAGCTGTACAGTACAACTATGTGTATCACGCACATCGACGCGATGTCCGTGTACGACCGGTGGGTTCTTGGTCACACCTCGCGCGGAGGGGTTGTTATCTCCGCTGTCGGCTGAGCTTTTCATGCTGTTTGCCCATATTTGGTACTGGCCGATTGCGCTGACACCAGGGCAATGGGCGCAAAGGTGCAGGTCACGCGCGAGACTTCCGATGTCCCGGGTGGAACAGCCACCTCCCGGGAGCACCTGCTACGTCCTGGGGGGCTTCACATGAACCTTGTAAGGCACCTGGCGGCCGGTCACGTCCGGGGCGACTATCTCGACGGCATCGCGGTATTCAGCGGGATCCCCTACGCCGCCCCGCTGGACGGCCCCGCCCGCTTCGCCGCCCCCCGCTTACCCGAGCGGTGGACGGGCACCCTGGACGCCACCAGGTTCAGCCCCAGCCCGCCGCAGACCTCGTGGATGGGAGGGTTGGAGTCGCTGTGGCATCCCGGTGACGGCACCGACTGCCTGAGCGTGAACGTGTGGACGCCCGATCCCACCGGGCGTGGTCTTCCGGTGCTGGTGTGGTTCTACGGCGGCGCGTTCCTGATCGGCTCCGCCAGCCAGCCCGAGTACGACGGCGCGACGCTCGCCCGCGGGGGAGCGGTCGTGGTGACCGTGAACTACCGGGTCGGCTTCGAGGGGTTCGGCTGGCTGCCCGACGCGCCACTCAACCGCGGCCTGCTCGACCAGCTGGCCGCGCTGCACTGGGTGCGGGACAACATCGCGCAGTTCGGCGGCGACCCCGGCAATGTGACGATCATGGGCCAGTCCGCGGGTGGTACCTCGGTGGCCGTGCTGGTGGCGGCGGACGAGGGGCGGGGGCTGTTCAACCGCGCGATCGCCCAGAGCGTCGCCGGTGGCTTCCTCACCCCGGAGCACGCCCGGGCGACCTCCGAGCGCATCGCCGCGGCCCTCGGGGTGCGCGCCACCGCCAGCGACCTGGCAGCCGTGCGCCCCGAGGCCATCCACGCGGTTCAGCATGAGGAAGGCCAGATCACGCCGTACGGGCCGATCCTGGGTGGGGAGCTCGTCCCCGGTCTGCCGTGGCGGCGGCTGCGCGGCGAGGTCGATCTCGTGGCCGGCTCCACCCGTGACGAGTACCGGCTGTTCGCCATCGCGGCGGGCGTGGCGGACGCCGATCCGACGGCGACCGCGGTGACGGTCGGCCTGCCGCCCTCGGCGGCCGGTGCCTACCGGGCGGCCCACCCGGATCTGTCCGATGCCGACCTGAACGCGATGATCCTCTCCGACGGCGCCTTCCGGATGCCCTCGCTGTGGTGCGTCGGCAACCATCCCGGCCGCGCCTACTGCTACGAGTTCGCCTGGCAGAGCCCCGCCTTCGCGGGCGCGCTCGGCGCCTGCCACGGCATCGACACCCCACTCACGTTCGGCAACTTCGTCGGGACGATGTCGTCGATGCTGCTCGGCAATCCCGTCCCGGCCGGGGTCGTCGACCTGTCGGAGCAGATGCGCTCGGCCTGGATCTCGTTCGCCGCGACCGGCGACCCCGGATGGCCGGTCTACCGGGCGGGCAAGGCGATCACCCGCATCTGGGACGTGCCGTCCCGCCTCGCGGCCGATCCGCAGGCGGTGTCCCGCCAGATCTGGGAGCAGGCCGCGACGGCGGGCTCCGGCCGCTGACAGGTTCCCTGAACCGCGGTCGGCCCGAGTCGCGTCACGAGACCCGGGGCAGGCCAGACGGACGGCGGTGTCAGGTGACCGGTAGTCGTCCCGTTACCAGGCGCGAGATCGACGCCTTGTGATCGTGATTGTTTCCGACCGTTTCGGACTGATTGGGGATGGTTCGACACGGCCGGAAGCACCTTGTGTGCACATCGCGTCGACGCTGGCCCAGGGCTGCGAACTGTGCTTTGCGTGACGATGTCTGTGCAGGTCAGGGCCCATATTTGGCGTCCTGGGAGTAGCGGCTACGATCCTCAAACTTCGCTAATGAAATGCTTAGGCACGAGGGTTGGGTGCCGTGGGCGGCCCAGTGAGGGAAGGCCTGCCGCGGCCACGACATCGCCGCGTGCGTTCGTCCGCGCGCTCATAGGGGGAATCTGTATGCGTAAGGCTGGAGTGGTCGGACCGTTATCCCTGGTAGCCGCGATCGTCGTGGGTGCCCTGACAGGGTGCTCGACATCGGGAGCAGGAGCCGGGGCAAACGGCCCCTGCGACAGTCCCGGAGTCACGGCCGACCAGGTCAAGTTCGGCTTCATCTTCTCCGACACGGGCACGGGCAGCGAGGCGCTCTCGTCGGCCCGCCTGGGGGTTGATGCCAGGATCGGGCTGGCCAACGAGGCGGGCGGGGTCAACGGCCGCCGCGTCACCTACGACTGGCGGGACGACGGAGCCTCCCCGGCCACGAACGTGCGGGTGACCCAGGATCTCAGCAGCTCCACCTTCGGCCTGGTGGGAGTGACCTCCTCGATCGGTGGCTCCCTCGACAGCCTCGAAAAAGAGGGAGTTCCGTACGTCGGTCTCACCCAGCCCTCCTACGCCAAGTACCCGAATGTCTTCGCGCACCTGTACGACGCGGCGCCGGAGACGATCGGCCGGTACTTCCAGGCCAACGGCGGAACGAAGGTCGCCATGGTGAGCACCGGGGGGTCGGCGTTCACCGAGGAGGTCGCCGGGCGGTACCGCAGCGCGTTCGAGGCCGTCGGTCTGCAGGTGGCCCCGCTGATTCCCTTCGCGGCCAGCGTCGACAGCCCGGCGCGGGTGGCCCAGCAGATCGCCGGCAGCGGCGCGAACGCGCTCATGGGCTTCACCACCGTGGACGACCTGGCCGCCATCGTGCAGGCCACCCGCCAGGCGAACCTGGCTCTCACTTCGACCGTCTCGACCAGCGGGTACGACCGCGGCGTGCTCGCCTCGACGGGGCCGGCGCTGCGCGGGGTCTCCTTCCCGGTCTATTTCCACCCGTTCGAGGCGGGCGGGCCGGCCATCGACCGCTACCGCGACGCGATGACCCGTTTCGCGCCGCAGGCCGTCCAGCCCGAAGAGAAGTTCGCCATGTACGGATACATCTACGCGGACATGTTCCTGCGCGGACTTGAGCTGGCCGGCGACTGCCCGACCCGCGAGGGCTTCATCAGCGCGCTGCGGAACGTGACCGACTACGACGCCGGCGGGCTCATCGAGGCGACCGACCTGCGCACCAACGCGACCACCCCGCTTCAGTGCGCCGCGTTCGTCCAGGTCAATCCGGCCGGTGACGCGTTCCAGGTGGTGCGCGAGCGACTCTGCGCCAACGGCCAGGGGAACTGAGCCCTCAGGCGGCGGGTGGTGGTGAGCGGCCCCACCCGCCGCCTCGGTTGACGACTCTCCCATACGCCCTCATAGTGAGGTTGCCTCACTATGAGGGCCGGATGATGCCGGCCCGTGACGTCCGACGCCGGAGCCCTGTCCCACCTCGGCCGCGGCGGGACA
Organism: Parafrankia sp. Ea1.12; assembly: GCF_900465275.1. Classification (NCBI taxonomy): domain Bacteria; kingdom Bacillati; phylum Actinomycetota; class Actinomycetes; order Frankiales; family Frankiaceae; genus Parafrankia; species Parafrankia sp. Ea1.12. Next base: position 48,600 of record NZ_UBIZ01000613.1, read on the forward strand.
GAAGGAGTCGGCATGGACGTCCCCCTCGACCGCCGCCCGAGCCAACGCGTCGTCGTCGCCACCCTCTTCGTCGCGACGATGTTCATCACGATCATGGACACCACGATCGTCAACGTGGCACTTCCCTCCATCGCCGCCGACCTGGGCGTGAGCTCCGGGTCGATCGACGAGGTCGTGATCGCCTACCTGGTCAGCCTGGCCGTCTCCATCCCCGCGTCGGGCTGGCTCGCGGACAGGTTCGGCAGCCGGCCGGTGTTCCTCGCCGCGCTGGGCGTGTTCACGGCGGCCTCCGCCCTGTGCGGGCTTGCCGGCAGCCTCACCGCGCTGGTGGTCTTCCGGGTGCTGCAGGGCGTCGGCGGTGGCCTGCTCACCCCGGTGGGCATGGCGATGCTCTACCGGGTCTACCCACCGGCGGAACGGGCCCGGGCGGCCCGGATTCTCATCGTGCCCACCGTCGTCGCGCCGGCCGCCGGCCCGATCCTCGGCGGGGTGCTGACCGACCAGGCGTCCTGGCACTGGGTGTTCCTGGTCAACGTGCCGATCGGGATCGCCGCGTTCGGCTTCGGCCTGGCGTTCCTGACCGGCTCCCGGGTGCCGGGTGCCGGCCGCTTCGACGCGCTGGGCTTCGTGCTCTCGGCGAGTGGCTTCGCCCTCGTCCTCTACGCGCTGTCCGTCGGGCCGAACCACGGCTGGCGCTCGGCCGGGACCCTCACGGCCGCCGGGGTCGGGCTCCTGGCGACCGGGGCCACCGTGTGGTGGGAGCTGCGCCGCACCCAGCCGCTGCTGGCCCTGCGGCTACTCGGCAACGACCTGTTCCGCACCGTCAGCCTGACCCTGTCGATCGCGTTCATGGCGTTCATGGGCGTGCTGTTCCTCGTCCCGCTGCTCATGCAGACGGTGCGGGGCGCCAGCGCGACGACGTCCGGGCTCGTCGTCTTCCCCGAGGCCCTGGGTGTGCTGACCGCCACCCAGATCGCCGGGCGCCTCTACCCGAGGATCGGGCCGCGCCGGCTGATGGCCGGCGGCCTGGTCTTCGCGGCCGCCTCGATGCTCGCCCTCGGCTTTCTCGACTCGGCCGGATCCCTCTGGCCGCTGCGCGCGCTGCTGTTCGGGGTCGGCTTCGGTATCGGCTTCGTGATGATGCCGGCCCAGACCGCGGCCTTCGCCACCATCTCCCCGCAGCGGACGGGCCATGCCTCCGCGCTGTTCAACGCGCAGCGCCAGCTCGCCTCCGCGCTCGGGGTCGCGCTGGTCTCCACCGCGCTCAGCCTGGCGCGACCCGCCGCCACGGGGCCCGGCGGCGGGTCGGTCGTCGGCGACACCGGCTCCTTCCGGTGGGCGTTCGCCGTCGCCGCGGCACTGGCCGCCCTCGGGCTCCTCGCCGCGCTGCGCGTTCGGGACGCCGACGCCGCCCCCACCATGCGCCCACCCGCGGCGGTGCCGGCCACCGCCGCGGGTGGGGCCACCACGCCCGTCACGGCGGCTGGCGCGCCCGCGCCCGCGACCGCGGCCGGCGCGCCCGCCGCGGAGACCGTCCTACTCGGGCACGGTAGGGATGACCAGGGTGGAGGTTCCAGGGCCGGTGCTGACGGTCACGTCGACCGGGCTCGCGTTGGGAGTGAGGACGTCGGCGGCGCCGCCGGAGACCCGGACACCGATGCGGTGGCCGACGGCGAAGCGGTGGTGGACCGGCCGGATGCCGATCTCGAAGGCGGTGGGCTCCCCGGCGGTCACCGGCGTCGGTGAGGACGCCGTCCTTGCCCAGGAGCAGCGTCCCGGTGCGGCCGTGGGCGGCCGGGTCGTAGTTCGAGACCTCACGCCAGCCGGCACCGGTGCCTTCGGGACCCTCGAAGCTCACGAACGTCGGGCGGTCCGGCACGGGAGTGTCCGGCAGATCCATCACCCAGCGGTCGAACCAGGCGAGCAGCAGGCCCGGCGCGAGCCCGTCACACTCCGGCCAGGTTGTGGAGACCGGCGCGGACGCGATCGAGGGGCATCTGGCGGGCCGCGACGAGGTAGTCGACGACGTCGGCACGCAGCGCGGTGAACAGGACGTGCGCCAGATAGTCGGTGTCCTCCCCGGGCCGCACGGCCGCGAGGCGCCGGGCGAGCTCGGCGATCCAGTACCGGCTGGACGAGTTCGAGTAGTAGGCGTTCGGCCCACGGTGCTCGAGTGCCCGGATGAGGGTCCGGTTGGCCACCACGAAGTCGAGCAGGGCGTCGAGGTAGGCGCTCAGCGCCTCGGTCGGGCTGCCACCGGGGCCGAGCGGCGCCGGCCCGTGCTCGACGCGCTGGCTCAGCGTGTTCGCCCGGGGCTGCAGGACGGCCTCGACCAGGGTGGTGCGGTCGCCGAACCTTCGGAAGACGGTGCCCTTGCCGACCCCGGCGGCCTCGGCGATGTCGTTCATCGACACCTCCTCGGCCCCCTCGCGGTCGAACAGGTCCGCCGCCGCGGCCAGGATCGCCGCGCGATTACGGGCGGCGTCGGCCCGCTCGGCCCCGGTCACCGCCCACCTCCTCCCGCCGCGCGGACCGGCGGTTCGCCGGCCCGGCGATCCGCCGTGTGGCGCCACTCGCGTGGCGCCGGTTCCAGTCCGCGTGCGCGAACGGTTCCAGCAAATTCTGCCAGGAGTTCCGCGATGGTGTCCGGGGCGCCGCCGCTGCCCCGGACCGGTGTTTCAGATGCCCCGATTCAGCCGCGCGCAGGGTTTCCATCAGGTTAAGCGTGTCGGGATTGTCCGACCTCGGGAATTGCGTGCCGCGCTGCCGCCGGGGCACCTACGAGGGCCGGCCGAGACCGCGGATGAACCCGGTGATCCCCGGGCCCTCCCGCCGGACGGCCTCCGAGTAGTAGCGGCCGCTGGAGATCGTGGTGCCGGCCGGGTCGACGGTCCAGATGACGACCGCCGCCATCTCCATCCCCGTGGCGGCCGCGGTCGCGGTCGTCTCGGTCCACACCGCGTTCCCGTTGACCGCCGTCCGATGGATCTCGACGGCGGAGCCGGGGTGCGTCTCGAACAGGGTGTTCAGGGTGGCGATCTCCTGGTCACGCCCCCGGAAGCCACGGGCCGGCTGTTGCGGGACGATCATCTCGAAGGCGGGTCGAGGCAGGCCCTGAGCCCGTCGACGTCCTTTGTGCTGATGGCCCGGAAGAAGCTCTCGACGGGCCGGAGCGGGTCTGCGTCCGAATGATCCGTGGATGATGTCACGCTGACATCCTTGCGAGGGGAGGAACGGTCGAGAAGCGGGAGGGACACGTTTCCGGATGGCTGCCGATGAATCGGTGAGACCTGCCGTTCAAGGCGGTCGAGAAATTCCGTCATGCGGTCGCGAAATGCAGCCGAACAGTGCGGTTGCGAAATGCGTCCGACGATGGCTGTCGCGCTGACGTTCCCCGCCGCGGTGACCGCCGGGAATCGGTTTCGGTATCGGTGTGCGCGGCGGCGGGGAGAAGAAGTCACCTACCGGACCGGGCGGCTCGTCAAGGGGTGTCCGCCGGCGCCGGCGGCGCTTCGTGCCCTGGTCCAGGGCCCTGTCGTCGGACGGAGGGCCGGGGCGGCCCGGCCTCCGGTCGTGCTGCCCCGGCCGGGACCGGCATGCTGTTCGGTGGCGCCGGCCGGCAGGGCGGAGACCCGCGCAGCCTATCGGATTGAGGGGAAGAAAGCATCGTAATCCGGGCGTACCGCCAGAATAACCCTGACTGCATCAAATTGGCGTTCCAGGTTTGTGAGCGTTCATTGACAAGGGTGGGGAGATCTGTTTTCCTTCGGGCGGTTGGGCGTCGACGTCCAGGAGGAACACGGGGTTGAAGCGGGCAGGGCTCTGGTCGGCCCCGGCACTCCTGCTACTGCTGGCGGCGGGTGGCTCTTCGTCGAACGTGCGGTCGCCGGCAGCGGCGCGAACAATGGTCGGCCGAACGGCGACCTGACGATGTCACCGGGGCCATGAGCAAGGGTGCATACCGAGGGGAGCGGGTGCCACATGGCGGCTGACACGACGACATCCTTCGAGGTGGTCGGCTCGGCAGACGAGGCGGCGGACATCCGGGCCGCGGTCGCCGGCCTGACCGTCCCCACGCTGTTGGCCCGCCAGTGCCGCTCCCGCCCGGACGCGGTGAGCATCCACTGGATGCGCGACGGCGAGTGGCAGGCGTGGACGTGGCGCCAGTACGGCGCGCAGGTCGCGCGGATGGCCGGCGCGCTGGAGCGTCTCGGGTTCGGCCGCGGTGACCGGGCGCTGCTGATGACGCACCCGCGGCCGGAGTTCCACGTCATCGACTCCGCCGTGCTCCTGCTCGGCGGCTGCCCGATCTCGATCTACAATTCGTCGCCGGCGGAGCGGGTGCGTTACCTCGCCGCGCACTGCCGGGCCAGCCTCGTCGTCGTCGAGGGACGCGAGCTGCTTGCCCGGGTGCTGGCCGTGCGCGCCGAGCTGCCCGACCTGCGGCACGTCGTCGTCATCGACCCGGCTCCCACCGGCAGCGGCGATACCGGCGGCGGTACCGGCAGTGAGGCCGCCGGCGGCGAGAACCTCGGCGGCGGGGCCGCCGGTGACGTGCCGCCGGGTGTGCTCCGCTGGGACGACCTGCTCGCGGCCGACCCGGTCGACCTCGAGGCGCGGGCCGCGACCGCCGGCCCCGACGACCCGTGCACCGTGATCTACACCTCGGGGACGATCGGCGTCCCAAAGGGCGTCATGCTGGATCACAGGGCGGTGATCTGGCAGTGTGAGAGCTATCTGCGCCGGCTCGACCGTGACCTGACCGGTGCCCGCTGGGTCAGTTACCTGCCGGTGGCACACATCGCGACCCGGTTCTACGCGCAGTACTTCCACGTCTACGCGGGCCTGGAGGACATCACCTGCCCGAACCCGGCGGACGTCGAATCGGTGCTGATCGACCGGCCGCCGCACCTCTTCTTCGCGCCGCCGCGGCTGTGGGAGAAATACCTGATCTCCCTGCGGGAGTGGATCGGCGCCATGGACGACCCGGCCCGCGCGACGCGGCTCACCCGCGCCATGCGGGTCGGCGAGGAGGCGGCGCTGCTCGAGCTCACCGGCGGGGATGTGCCACCCCGGCTCGCCCGGGAACGGGAGGAGCTGCGGCCCGCCACCCGGGAGCTGCGCGCCCGCCTCGGGCTCGGCGACCTGCTGACCGGGGCGATCGGGGCCGCGCCCGCGAACCCCCAGCTCACCGCGGCGTGGATCGGCCTCGGCGTGCCGATGTTCGAGGGCTACGGGCTGAGCGAGTCGACCGGCATGCTCACGGTCGACCCGTTCGCCTACCGCCTCGGCAGCGTCGGCCGCCCGATGCCCGGCGTCGAGCTGCGCGTCGCGCCGGACGGCGAGCTGCACTTCCGCGCCGGCAGCGCCTTCCGAAGTTACCTGGACGACCCCGAGCAGACCGCCGCCGCCGTCGACGCGGAGGGCTGGGTGCGCACCGGTGACCTGGCCACCATCGACGACGGCTACGTCCGGCTGCGGGGACGTAAGAAGGAGCTCATCATCACCGCCGGAGGCGAGAACGTCTCACCTGTGGCGGTCGAGTTCGCGCTCGCGGCGCAGCTGCTGGTGGGGCAGGTGTGCGTGCTCGGCGACGGCCAGCCGGCGCTGGGTGCTCTCGTCGTCCTGGACCCCCAGGCCGCCGCGGTCTGGGCCGGCGTGAACGGGATCCCGTTCACGCACGTCGACGAGCTCGCGGCCGATCCGCGGGTGCTGGCCGAGGTCGGGCGGCAGATCGCCCGGGCCAACGACCTGCTCGTGCGCCAGGAGAAGGTCCGGCGGTTTCACGTGCTGCGCCACGAGTGGCCGCTCGACTCCGACGAGCTCACGCCCACCGCGAAACTCCGCCGCGATCAGATCGCGGCGAAATACCAGGCCGAGATCGCGGCGATGTTCGCGGCGCCCGCCAATGTCGAGGTCATGCCGCGTGCGGTGGCCGCGAACCATTCCTCGTGATTCTCGGGGCACCCACCGGCTTTCCCACCCGGCCGCTGACCGCCGGCCCGCGCTGCTGGTGGCCGGCCCGCTCACGCCCACGGGCCGGCCCGGAGCGGTGCCGTCCTTGTCAGGTGCCTGTTCCGTCGGCACAGAGATGCTCTCGGACGACCTGGAACGCGTTACCCGCCGGGTTCATCTGGACGAACGCGTAGCAGTCGAGCGGCTGGCTGGCGTTATTTCCGATGTCGACCGGCTGGATCAGCCCGCCCGCGTCATAGTCGGTCACGCCGCGCAGGGCGCTGATGAAGCCCTCGCGGGTGGGGCAGTCACCGGCCAGCTCAAGCCCACGCAGGAACAGGTCGGTATAGATATAGGCGTACATCGCGAACTGCTGTTCTGGAATGGTGGTCTGCGGGGCGAAGCGTGTCATCGCGCTGCGGTAGCGTTCGATCGCCGGCCCGCCCGCCTCGAAGGGCCGAAAGTACACGGTGAACGAGACTCCCGCCAGGCTCTGGCCCAGAGTCGGCAGGATGGTCCGGTCGTACCCCGTGAGCGAGACGCTCGTGGCGAAACTCAGCTGCGCGGCGCGCACGGCCTGCATGATGGCGGCGAGATCCTGCGGGGCGGTGAAGCCGACCAGGGCGTTGGCCCCTGTCGCGGCCAGCTTCTGGGCCACGGCGGCCGGGCTGTCCGTGCTGCGCGAGTAGGAGATCGGCTCGGTAGTGGCGAGCCCGAGTGCCTCGAAGGAGGCCTTGTAGCGCGCGAGGATATCCAACGTGAAGGTGGTCGCCCCCGAGGTCACGAAGGCGACCTTCGAGCCGCCGCCGCTCTGGATGTAGCGACCGATGGTCTCCCGCGACGGCTCGTACTGGTAGGAGAAGAAGTTCTGGTACTTGGCCCAGTCCGTCCGGCCGAGGCCGACGACGGGGATCCCCTGCTGGGAAAGGTTTTCCAGCGAACCACTGATCGCGGAGGTGGCCGCCACGAGGCCGAAGACGGGCTTACTCCGGAGCAGGTCATCGGTGACATGAGCGTTCTGCGACGGGGAGTTCTGGTCGTCACGCCAGTCGTAGGTGATCAGGCGGCCGTGTATTCCGCCTTCGTCATTGGCGAGGCCGATCCTGGCGTCGATCCCGGCCCGGGCCGAAGCATACGCGGCGCTACCCGCACCCGAATCGGAGACGAGGAATCCGATCTCGACCTGATCAGGCGTGACGCCGGGAGCGCCGCAGGCACTGGATGCACTGGACCCGCCCCCGCCGGCCGAGCAACTGGTCGCGGCGACCACAAGGATCGTGGCCGCCATCCCTAACTTTCGTGTCAAACTACCCCGAAACACAAACGTCCCTATCAGCGGTAAACGGGAGCGATGGCGGGGTCCGGTGAGCGGTAAACCGGATGAACAGCTCGCGGAGCCGCCGGCCCACCAGGAACCCGCTTTCAGTGGCGATCGCTCTGGACAGGTCAGGATGGTAGCGACCGCCGTAAACCGGCCTGAGTCCGCCTGTTCTCTCTGGTGGCGGGCGTGTGCCATCGCCAACCGGCCGACGCGGGCCGCGCCACCGTGCGGCGGGCCTACCGCGGCCTCGCGCCCGCTGCGCCAACCGTGGTCGGCGGCCATCGAGGTGGTGCCGACGGTGGGTGATGGGTGACGTGTCGGGCGTGTCGTCGGGGCGAGCGTCCGCGCCGGCACCGATTCGGGCCGATCGGCGCCGCGGCACTTGACAGGATGATCTATCGCGGCCAGGATCGAATGTATGTTCGATCTCCTCGGAGTCCGGCCACGCCCTCGCACCGTCCAGGATGACTCCGTCGCGCCGGGCGAGCAGTTTCCGTCACAGCGAGTAGCCGATGATTCCCGCCCGCTGTCCGCTCGGGCGTCGAGCGGCCTGCCGCCGAGCGTGGCCCGGGTCGCGGCGCGGACGAGACTGTCCGCCGAACTGCTCGCCGCCATCCTCACCGTCGACGGGCGATCACGGGCGACCCTCGACGACATGGAGCGCGCGGACGCTCTCGCGGACGTGCTCCTCGCCCGCCGCCGGCAGCGGGTCGACCGGCATCGCCCCGAGCTCGCTCGGCCAGCCCGGCACGGTTGACGCGTCAGCCCGCGGTGACGGTCCTGGCCTGACGGATCCGCAGCTGACGCTGTCCACCGTGAAGATCAGTCCGCCGCCATCGCGGGCGGCAGCCTCGTCACTGCCGTCGTAGCCGCGGCCGGTTGTTCTGCTTGATGCCCGTCGGTATCCGGGTCTCTTCGCCGGCCAGGTGTTCAGGCACGAGCGGTGATGTCGGCGATCGTAGGTTGCCTACGTAACGCTGTTCCGGTGCGTCACGCCGCCGGGAACTCTCGGACGCTGCACGATGAGTTCCCGGATGAACAGCTGTCCTCTGTGGAGGACTTCCTCCAGCGCTTTCTTACATCGCCGGCCGTTTATCGACATGCCCGGCTGATGGTTTCTCCCGCCGCTCCTCATGCCCACAGCCAGGGGGCCGTGGGGCACACAGCGGTGATCTGGTGCCGATGGGTACGGCCTCGATCAGCTGTGCGAGTGCGCCCAGCGCAGGACCCGGCGACGGATGGGACGCCGCTGCCCGACAGCCTCGCCGGCCAGGTCGAGGCGGGTGCGGACCGTCCGCCGCTCCGGCTGCGCGGTGGTGGCGCCAAGGGACAGGAAGGTCTCCTCGGAACCGAAGTGCCAGGGGTTGTCCGAGCGACGGGTGGCCGGCTTCTCGTACCCGCTGGAGTGAGTGGCGGCATGGATGGCGTTCAGCACGGCGGGCTCCCGGGTGCAGAGAAGGGGCAGGTGATGAGGCGGTCGAATCTCAGCCGCCCTAATTAATAGTGCATGCACCACGGAGTTCTTGTGGGCCCGATCGACGTGACCTCGGACGCACTCGGCAGGGAACCGTGAAAAATGTGACCGACGCCCGTGTCCTGGAACACAATGCGGCCGAAAAGTGTCGCGAGATCGCGACTGCAGGGTTGCGCCGCTCACATTCGGGCCGGCCATCGGTGACGTGTGTCACCAATGGCGGGAATGTGAATTTCGGCGGGATCTCCGGTGGAACGGGCGCCGCCGACGGGCGCGGACCAGGACAGCCGGCGGGCAGCGGGCGGGCGCAGGCGGGCAGCGGGCGGGCAGTGGAGCCCGTTGCCCGCGAGGGTCTGTCGGCGGCGCGGGGCCCTGACGGCCGGCATCGGCGGGGCGCGCCAGCCGATCCGGACAGGCCGCGCCGAGGTCACGCCGGGGATGGATCAGCCGACGCGCAGCTGCTCGCCGGGCAGCGTCACCTCGTCGCCTGGCCGCAGCTGGCGGCCCCGGCGGGTCTCGACCTCGCCGTTGACGCTGACGCTCCCGCTGGCCAGCACCGCCTTGACCTCCGAACCCGCCTCGACGACGTCGGCGAGCTTGAGGAACTGGCCGAGCCGGATGACGTCGCCGTCGATGCTCACTTCACGCATTCCCTCAGCATGCCCGACCGCCGACCGCCGACCGGACCGGCTGGCGGGACGCCGCGGTCGACGACCGGGCGGGGCCCGCGGCTGGGGTCGTAACGATCAGGGCCGCCGGTTCAGGCGGACGGGTCGAGCTGGAGCGGGAGTGCGACAAGCGAGCGGATCGTCGTCGTGAAGGCTGGCTGGAAGCCGTCCGGAACGCGGTAGTCGGGGATGCGGGCGTGCCATTCGCGCAGGGCGATGCGCAGCTCCAGCCGAGCCAGGTGTGAGCCCAGGCAGCGATGCGGCCCCCGCCCGAACGCGATGTGCCGGTTCGCGTCGCGGTTGAACCGGACGGCCTCAGGCTCGGGGATCTCCCGCTCGTCGGTGTTGGCGGCGCCGAGCAGACCGGTCACCACCTGGCCCTTGCGTACCGGGCAGCCGGCGATCTCGGTGTCCTGGGTCGCGAATCGCGCCACCATCATCACCGGCGACTCCCAGCGGAGCAGCTCCTCCACGGCGTTCGGAATCAGCGTCGGGTCGTTCACCAGCGCATGCCGCCGGTCGGGGTGGAGCGCGAGGTGCAGCATCATGCAGTCCAGCGAGGCCGAGACGGTGTCCAGGCCGGCGACGAGGAAAAGGAAACAGATGTCGAGGATGTCCTCGTGGCTGAGGCGTGCGCCCTCGACCTCGGTCTGCAGGAAGCGGCTGACGATGTCCTCGCCCGGGGTGGAGCGCCGGTCGGCGATGACGGCGTCGAAATACTCGTAGATCGACGCGGCGGTCGTCTTCAACAGGGCAACCGAGTCCTCGTGGCCTCGTGGCCTCGGGGCCGCCCGGTGATCGACTCGGGCCGGATGAAGCCGTCCTTCATTTCAAGGAAGGTGGGGAGCTCGCCGAGCGGAAGCCCCAGCAGGGCGAGGAAGACCTGCGACGGGAACCGCAGCGAGAACTGCTGGACGAAGTCCACCTCGCTCTCGGTGGCGATCGCATCGACGAGGCCGCGGGCCAGCTCGGTGATCGGCCCTTCCATCTCCTTCATGCGCTGCGGGGAGAAGAGCGGGTCAAGGATCCTGCGGTACTCACGGTGTTTCGGCGGGTCGATCTGCAGGGGGATCAACGGCCGCTCGGTGCCCGTCTGGGCCACGCCGACTCCGGAGGAGAAGACCTCGGGGTTTGTGAGAAGTGTTGCGATGTCCGCGCTCCGGGTGACCAGTACCCTCCTTTCGCCCAGCGAAATCGCGCGCTGGGCGCGTAACCCGGGGAAGACGGCCTGTGGAGCCGTCAGGAACGCAGGGTTCTCCATGGGATTTCCCGACTCGGGTGCCGTACCCGACGCCGCACTGTCAGTCGACATGTGAGCTCCTCGCCGTAGGCTGCGACGAATTTATACCAAGTATAAAAACGTCGCAACCTGGCGAAGTGGGCCCGCCGCGCCGTCGCCCGCTGCCGGTGGGTGCCGCGGCGCCACTCAGAGCGGGTAGGTCACCGTGGTCAGCCGCTCGGACAGTTCCCACAGACGTTCGGCGGTCCCGGTGTCCCGCGACGCGGCGTTGGAGGTGACCAGGACCGGGTGGCCGGTCATCTTCAGCAGCCCGGACGGCCCGTAGTACTCGCCACCCCTCGTCGATGGATCAACCGCCGCGCGCAGAAGGGGCAGGGAGCCTTTGAACGCGGAGTGGACGATGGGGTTGGGGATGTGGTCGACGACCTTCTTGAGTTTCCGCTGGATCGGGCTGGGGTTGCCCCCGACCTCCGTGTTCGCGCCACCAGGATGCGCGGCGACGGACCGTGCCGATCCTCCCGCCGCCGTCAGTCGGCGCTGCAGCTCATAGGTGAACAGCAGGTTCGCGAGTTTCGACCGGGCGTAGGCCCGGAACGGCCGGTACTTCTGGGCCAGGTCGAGGTCGTCGAAGTCGATCTTTCCCATCCGGTGCCCGTTGCTGCTGACCGTCACTATGCGACCGGCGTCGGAGGCCGTCACGGCTTCCAGGACGAGCCCGGTAAAGGCGAAGTGGCCGAGGTGGTTGATGCCGAAGTGCTGTTCGAAGCCGTCCTCGGTCCTGCCCTGGGGCAGTAACATGACGCCCGCGTTGTTGATGAGCAGGTCGATGACGGGGCGCTCCGTGACCAGCGCGTCGGCGGCCTTGCGGACCGAGGTGAGCGAGCTGAGATCCATCTGCAGTACTGAGACGTCCGCCTCGGGTACGGCGATCCGGATGGTGTCCAGGGCGTCCTGTGCCTTGACCGGGTTACGGCAGGCCATCACCACTGTCGCGCCGCGCCCGGCGAGCAGCTTGGCGGCCTCGAAGCCGATTCCGGAGTTCGCGCCGGTGACGACGGCCGTCCGGCCGTTCAGGTCGGGAACGTCGGCCGCACTCCAACGCCGCCGCTCAGGCGCTTCCGCCATGACGACCTCCGCGATCGATACAGGGCGAGGATCTCCGCCCATCTGATGTGAAACCCGTGGCCATATCGAGACCACTGGCAGCACACTACAGGCACTGGTCCGCGTGTGATTCCCGTAGCCCACGCGCTCGCGCATGCCAGGCCCAGCACCAGACAGACCGTCGCCGTCCTGCTTCGGTGGCGGACATCCGCCACCGGGATCACGTGGAACCCGGCGCCTTTGCCATTGGCACGAGGGGCAACTGTGCGAGCCCGGTGGACGTCCGCCCGGCGCGTTCTCGGACCCGCTGCCCGTATACCGGCGTCGCGGTATCCTTGCCATTAGGCGCGCGTCGAACGACTGGCCTGGAGATTGGCGCCGAAATAGCCGCTGGCCGAGCGGGCCCCGTTGTGGCCCCGTTGTGGCCCCGTAGGTGGCAGGCCACCCGCTCCCTCGATGCTCATCCCCGGCCGGCCGGGGATGCCTCGGGTCAGATCCAGCCGCGGGCGCGGGCGAGCTGGACGGCCTCGTGCCGGTTGACGGCGCCCAGCTTCGCGGCAGCCGATGACAGGTAATTGCGTACCGTGCCCCTCGACAGAGCGGCCCGGGCCGCGATCTCCTCGACCGGTGCGCCGCCGGCGGCCAGCTCGAGGACCTCGGCCTCACGCGAGGTCAACGGGCTCTCTCCGGCCGCGATCGCCTCCGCGGCCAGCTCCGGGTCCACGTAGCGGCCGCCGCCGTGCACCGCCCGGACCACGTCGGCGAGGACCTGCGCGGAGACGGTCTTCGGAAGGAAGCCGCGCGCCCCCGCCGCGAGCGCCTGCTTGAGATAACCGGGACGTCCGTGGCTGGTCACGATCACGTTGGCGCACCCGGGGACCTCGGCACGCATCGCCTGGGTGACGGCGATGCCGTCCATGCCCGGCATCTGCAGGTCCAACAGCGCGACGTCGGGGCGGTGCAGCCGCCCCATGGCCAGCGCCTCGGGCCCGGACGCGGCCTGGGCGACAACCGCCATGTCGTCCTCCATGGCCAGCAGTGCCGCCAGCGCGCCGCGGATGAGGTTCTCGTCGTCGGCGAGCAGAACCCGGATCACGGCTGCGCCTCGGCCGCGGTGGGTGCGGGTCGCGGTGCCGTGACCGGGCCCTCCGAGACATCGTCCGGGACGGCGAGCCGAACCTCCAGGACGAAGCAGCCCCCGGATTCCCGGGCCACGCTGAGAACGCCGCCCAGGCCGGCGAGCCGCTCGCCCAGACCGGCCAGGCCGCTGCCCGCCGTGGGCCCGGGCCCAGGCCCCGCGACAGGCCCTGGGCTCGGGGCCGCGCCGGGTCGCGGGGCGTGCTGGCTGGCGGTGCCCGGCGCGGCCGGCGGCACACCGTCGTTGGTGATCCGCAGTACCGCGGTGCGTGCGCGCCCGGGCCCGAGGCGCACATCGAGGTCGACGGTGCAGGTGGTGGCCGCGCTGTGCCGGATCACGTTGGTGGTGGCCTCGCGGACGACCCAGCCCAACGCGGTCTGCGCGGAGGGGGGCAACGCCCGGTCGAGGGTCTCCCGGCTGACACCTCCGGTGATCTGACAGGCCACCCCCGCCGAGCGCAACAGCGCCCGGGCGCCGGCGAGCTCCGCGCCCAGGTCGGCCCGGCGGTAGCCGTCGACAACCGCGCGCATCTCGCGCAGCGAGTCGTGGGCGACCTGGCGAACCTCCAGCATGCGTTCCGCCGCGGCAGCGTCTCCGTGCTCGGCCAGGCGTGCGGCGAGCTCGCTCTGGACGGCCATCAGCGACAGGTTCCGGCCCAGCACGTCGTGCAGGTCCCGGGCGAACCGCAGCCGCTCCTCGGCCACGGCGAGGCTGGTGTGGACCGCCCGGGACCGGTCTATCTCCCACACCACGCCGAGCATCCAGGTCGAGACCCGGTAGGTCAGCGCCACCAGCACAATCGGGTACGCGTAGTACCCGGCCGCCTGGAGCGGTGTGACTTCGGGGCCCACGTCGGCCGCCGGCGCCACGGCGTCCACCATGGCCTGGATCAGGGCGCAGCCGGCGGCCCCCACCACCACGCAGGCGAGCAGCGACGGTGTCCGCAGCAGTGGCGTGACCGCCGCGGTCGACGCGCCACCGGCGATCATCGTCACGATGAGCGTGACCGACATGCCACCGCCGCCGGGATCGGCGTCGAACCCGGGGATGGCGGTGCCCATCGCGGCCAGGACGACCGCGCCCGCGGCCACCCCGGCGATCAGCGGGGCCGCCGCCCGCCGCCCGCCCAGATGGGCCGCGAGCCCGGCGCGCAGCAGCACCACACAGGCCACGGCGTGCAGCGCGGACACGACGAGGAGCCCACCGGCGGCCAGCCCCCAGGCACCCGGCCGGGAGCTGATCGCCAGCAGCACCAGCCCCGGCTCGGTGGCGGAGAACAGGTACAGCGGCCACCGGGTGATGGCGTCCATGCGCTCGGCGCTGCCGCGCTCGCGCCACCAGCGCCACCACCCGGTCATGGAACCCACCGTGTCATGCCCCGCCCGCCGGGTGGGCCATCGGACACCCGACAGCCGGCGGCGGGCGAACCGGTCAACGGCGCGGCTCCCACCGGAACCACCGCCGCGCCGCCCAACCGGCGGCGACCACCCACGCCACCAGCACCAGGGCCGGCGGCACCGCCGCTTCGAACGAGCCGGTGAAGTCGACGGTGCGGCCGTCGCCCGCCGCGCCGGTCAGGCCGAGTCGCATCAGATCGACCACCGGGGTCAGCGGCAGCATCCGGGCGGCCAGCTCCCACGGCGCGGCCAGCGCGTCGAGCGGGACGAGCAGCCCGGACAGGACGAGCGGCACGACCAGCACCGGCATCGTCGTCACCTGGGCCATCTCGACGCTGCGGGTCACCGTGGTGCTGAACGCGGCCAGCGCGACGAAGACGGCCGTGCCAAGGACGATGGCGACCACCACGAGCAGCGGGTTCACCGGCGCGGCCAGATCGGACAGCGCCGCCGTGACCGCGGCCGCCACGAAGATCTGCGCCCAGGCCACCGCGACGGCCGGAGCCGCCGTCCCGGCCAGGATCTCGAGGTCACCGACCTCACCGGCGCGCAACCGTTTGAGCACCAGGTCCTCGCGCCGGGCCACCAGCGCGGTGACCAGGTTGTAGTACACGGCGGCCAGGAGCACGACCGCCGTGATCGCGGTGAGGGCGGCCGCCCCGGCACGGGTCGATCGGCCGCCCTCGACCGGGACCGACATGACCACCGGAATCAGGCTCACCGGTGTTCCGAGTGCGATGAGCAGCGCAACGGCGTTCCGGCGTAGCAGCACCATCTCGGCGCGGCCCAGCGACCTGACCCGACGCGCCGCACCGGAGCCGCTCGTCCCCGGGAGCGGGCGTGCCGGCGCGGCACCCTCGCTCGCTCCGCTCACGCCGCTCGCTCCGCCGCCGCATCCGGTCGGGCCTGGCGGCCGGGCTGGTCGACCTCGCCGGGGAGCGAACCGCCGGAACCGTCCACAGCGACCTCGGAACGGGCCACGGCGAGAAACGCCTCCTCGAGCGACGCCGACCGGGCATTGAGGTTGCGCAACCGCACCCCGTTCCGGTCGCCCCAGGCCAGCAGCATCGTGAGGGTCCGCTGGAGATCCGCGGTGGTCAGCAGGACCCCGCTTCCACAGCCGCCACCCCCGCCTCCGTCGCCGCTCCCACTCCCGTCGCTGTCACTGCCGCCTCCGTCGCCGCTCCCGCCCTTGCCCTTGCCTTTGCCCTTGCGGCCGCCGAACCACGCCTCGGTCAGGTGCAGCCGCGCGCCGGGGAACTCCGGCAGCTCGACGGGGAGTCCGGCGTCGAGCTCGAACGTGATACGGGCGGGTTGCGCCGCGACGACCTCGGCCGGTGTGCCCGTCCGCACGATCCGGCCCCGATGCATGATCGCCAGCTGGTCCGCCAGCGTCTCGGCCTCCTCGAGATAGTGGGTGGTGAGCAGCACGGTCGTTCCCGCCGTGACCAGGCCCTCGACCCCGTCCCAGGTCGCCCGGCGGCTCTGCGGATCCAGACCGGTCGTCGGCTCGTCGAGGAACAGCACCTCGGGCCGGCCGAGGACGGCCGCCGCGAAGTCGAGCCGGCGCCGCTCGCCGCCGGACAGCTGCCGGACGCGAATCCCCGCCCGATCGCGCATGCCGGCCAGCTCGAGTGCCTCGTCCACCGGGCGCGGCGATGTCAGCGTGCCGGCCCACGCCCTGATCGCCTCCGCGACTGTCAGGTCGGCGGGGAAAGCCCCGGACTGGAGCATGATCCCGATCCGGGGCCGCACCAGGCGCCTGTCCCGGAACGGGTCACGCCCGAGTACCCGGACGGTGCCGGCGCTCGGCCGGGCCAGGCCCTCGAGCACCTCCAGGAGGGAGGTCTTCCCCGCGCCGTTGGTGCCCAGCAGAGCGAACAGGCAGCCGCGAGGCACCACGAAGGCCACCCCCCGGACCGCGTCGTGGCCGCGCCGCCCCACCGGACCGTAGCGACGCCAGAGATTCCCGGCGGTGATGACGCCGGCGTTTTCGTCCACGTACTTGTTCATGACCTCGAGCATCCGTCACCATCCGTGTCACCGATGGTGACGGTGTCATCGGTTTCCGTGCGGCGCGCACGGCTCGCCCATGACAAATGTCAGCGTCGCCGATGCTCAGGCAGCGCTGTCGATGACGGCTACCGCCATCCGGCCGCCGTCCACGTCGAGGACCGTTCCGTGGATGAACGCCGCGTCGTCCGAGGCGAGGTAGACGGCCGCGGCCGCGATCGCGTCGGGATGACCGGAGCCGCCGGCGGGAGTACCCCGCATCATGGCCTCGGCCGGATGCTCGACGGCGGCGTCCAGGTCAGGGGTGCGGATAACGCCGGGCGAGACGGCGTTGACGCGCACACCCAGCGGTCCGAACTCGGCGGCCCAGGCCCGGGTGAGCGTCTCCAGCGCCCCTTTCGTGGAGCTGTAGAGCGAGCCCACCGGCAGGCCCAGCCGTGCGACCCAGGAACCGAGGTTGATGATCACGCCCTCGCCCGCGGCGACCATGGCGGGGGCCACGGCCTGGGTTAGGAAGAACGGAGCCTTGACGTTGACGGCGTAAACCCGGTCGAAGGTGCGATCGTCGGTGGTCAGCGTGGTGTTCGGGGGAAAGATGCCGGCGTTGTTGACGAGAATGTCGAGACGGCCGCCGAGGCGGCGGGTCGCCTCCTCGGCCAGCGTTCGACTGCGGGCCGGGGTCCCGTCGAGGTCGGCGTGAACGAAGTCCGCCCGGCCGCCGCTCTCCCGGATCGTGGAGATGACGGCCTCGCCACGGGCGCCGTCCCGACCGGAGACGACGACATGGGCCCCTTCGGCGGCGAACGCCACGGCGATGGCCCGGCCGATGTTGCTCGTGGAACCGGTGACGAGCGCGGTCCTGTTCTGGAGTCGTTGAGCCATGCCCGGGGAGGCTAGGCAGCAATTTTTGGACCCGCAAGTCCAGAATCGCCGAGACCCGTCGCGGGTATCAGGCGCCGCTGCCGTCCCCACAGAGACGCTCATGGGCGACCTGGTAGGCGCTACCGGTCGGATTGGACGGTCATGAACGAGAGTGATGGCGCGCTTCCGGGCGAGTCGATCCGTCCTGCTCTGACGCGCCTGTGCTCAAGAACTCAGGTCGACCGGATCAGCTGGCCCGTGCAGGCGGGACGTCTCGCATCTCGGATCCGCTATTGGTTCCGTCGACGATGAAGCGGGTGGCCGTGGTCGGGCCGATGCCCCGGGAGCCGTCCGTGCGCCACCGCGGTGGTGGGCGCCAAGCCCGGATCCACAGGGATCCTCCCGGTGCAGGTCCGCTTCGCGACAGAACGATGTCACTAATGTAGACGTTGCGGTGAACCCGGCCGAGGTCAGGGTTCGGGAGCAAACCCAGGCCGTCGCTTCTGGCGGAAGTGATCAGCCCTGGTTGGAGCCCGGGCCGGCGGAGCCGGGAAGGTGATCGTCGTGGATCGCGTCCACCAGCAGGCCGATGGCCCAGGCGATGGCCTGGGTCGCCTGATCGCCGTCGAGGTTCCACATCGTGGTCAGCCGCTCGTAGGACGGAATGTGCCACAGGACGTCCAGCACGCCGGTGGCCATCACGCGTTGGGCCTCGGGCCAGTCGGCCGTGTGTTGAGCGACGGCGGCGACAAGCGCCTCGCGGCGGCGCTGGTCCTTGGGTATCGACGCCGCCTGCGCGGGGTTCGTGGGGGTCCACCGTGGAACCGCGTAGGACGACAGCGTCGCGAAGGCGCGTGCGGTGACCTCGGGGAGGCGATCGAGGTCGAGGCCCTCGTAGCTCACACCCGCCTCGTCCTCGAGGCGGCGCAGGACGGCGTCGTGGAGATCAGCCTCGGTGGGGAAGTGCCGGTAGACCGTGCGTTCACCGACGCCGGCCCGCTCGGCGACCGCACGGAACGTCAGATCACGCCAGTCCCACGCGGGGAAGCTGTGGACCAGGGCCGAGCCGGCGTCGACGATCCGCTCGCGCGTCTGGGCCGCCAGCTCCCGCCGGCGCGGGCTGTCGTAGCGCCGGCGAGGCGGTGTCGCCGCGCTTCGGTCTGGGCTGGGTGTTGCCGCGGCGCTCATATTGGTGACATCCTACTGCCGCGAAGGCGGCTCGAGTTAAGGGGGAGTGGCTGTGGATCTTGGCTTGGTCGGTGCCACTGTGGTGATACAGGGTGGCGCGCACAGTGTGGGTCTGGCCACCGCAACGCGGCCCTGATCCCCATGGGCCCCGCCGATTCCAGGGCGACGGCCGTCATCCGCGGCCATACAGGCCCACTACCCCTCCGCCGTCAATCACGTCAGAGTTCCACGCCGTTCGGCATGCCAACAATCACAGCTGAGAATGCGCGAAGGGAAAATGCGGATGACCTTGTTCGACGCATTCAGGTACGACGGCAGGCGCGTGCTCGTGGTCGGGGGTGCCACCGGAATCACCGAGTCGTTCCCGAACGCCACGGCGACCGTCAAGTTCCTCCTCAGCATCTAGGCCGAGCGACCTGAGTAGGCTCGCGCCCGGCCCCGGGCGATCGTGCTCTCCCATGTCGGGTCAATCGGTGTGTTTGAATCCTCCCCGGTGGATCTCCCGAGTCACCTGCTCCCGACAGTTTCTCTCGACGAGGTGAAAATGCGCTTCATCTACCATTACCCCGAGACCAACGGCACCGACCGCGACATGCTCGACGCCGGCGCGCTGGCCGAGGTCGCGGCAGCAGCCGAGCGGGCGGGATTCTACGGATTCTGCCTCAGCGAGCACCCGGCCCCGAGTGCCCGATGGCTGGCCTCCGGCGGGCACCAGAGCCTCGATCCGTTCGTCGCGCTCGGCCATGTCGCCGCCGCGACCCAGCGGTTGCGGCTGCACACGAACCTTTCCGTCGCGCCCTACCGGAACCCGTTCCTGCTCGCCAAGGCGGCGGCGACCGTCGACAAGCTCTCCGGTGGACGGATCGTGCTCGGGCTCGGCACCGGGTACATGAAGACCGAGTTCTTCGCGCTCGGAGTCGACATGGACGAGCGCAACACGCTGTTCGACGAGATCCTTGACGTGCTGCCGATGCACTGGAGCGGTGAGCCGTTCAGTTACAAGGGCCTGCACTTCGACGCCCGGAACGTCATCGCCCGGCCCCGACCGGTGCAGGACCCGATTCCCATCTGGATCGGCGGTAACTCGAAGCTGAGCCGGCGCCGCATCGCGCAGCGGGCGCAGGGCTGGATGCCGCTGGTGGGCCCGCCGGAGCTCAGCGCGGCGGTGCGGACGACCTCCATCGGTTCGCTGGGGGAGCTGGCTGTCATGATCAACGAGATCCGGGACGCCGCCGCGGCCGCCGGGCGGTCGGACACGATCGATGTGCAGTACTCCTACAAGGACCGCTCCATCGCGACGCCGACCGTCGAGCCCGACCGCCACCGTGAGGCGATCGCCGAGATCGAGAAGGCCGGGGTGACCGCCGTGGTGGTGTCGAGCCCATCGGTGTCGTCCGCGGCCACGCTCGAGTTCCTCGAGGCGTTCGGCGCGACCTACCTGTCCTGACCGCGCCTGTCCTGACCGCGTCTGGCGAACGGGCCCGTATCGCGCGAGTCAGCGCTTGACGAGTAGATGCGGCGGGGGAGGGCCGAAACGCCCGCGGACGAAGTCCAGGAGCCCGCGGACACGTCCTTCGAGGTTCCAGTAGGGGCCGCGCCGGGCCGGGACGACCGCGCCCGAGGCGAGATGCCACAGTGCGATGCAGAACCGGATGAACGCGTGGTAGCGGCCGGAGTGGTCCCGCACGAGCAGCAGGGTGTTGCGGAGCTGCAGGTAGTCGATCGCCGCGGCGGTGGAGCCGATGTTCGGGTTCTTGACCATCGCGCCCCGCACGAGTCCGGACTCCCAGCCGGCGGACCTCGCCCGCAGCGCGAGGTCCGCCTCCTCGCAGTACGCGAAGTAGCGTTCGTCGAAGATCCCGATCTCGTCGAGGCAGGCACGGCGGGCGAACATCAGCGTGCCGTGCGGGTGCCCGGCGGGCTCCCAGCCCTCGTCCACGCTCGCGGGCATGAGGATCCCGCCGAAGTAGGGGTCGATGACCGGCGTCGCTCCGTCGCCGACGTCCGCACAGGCCAGACCCGCTCGCGGCTGCTGCGCCAGCACGCCCAGCATGTGACTCAGGCAGGTGGGCTCGGGCAGCGCGTCGTGCGGCGCGAGCACCACCCACTCTCCCGCGTCCGCGTCGGCGAGGAACGCACGGTAGCCGACGTTGGCCGCCGGTCCGAACCCCAGGTTGCTGCCAGCGAGCACCACCGTGACATCGGCGGCCTCGACCGGCGGCATGACCGCCGATCCGTTGTCGACGATCGTGATCGAGACGGGAACGTCCTGCGCGCGGAACGCGTCGATGGTGTCGACGAGTCGCTTCGGCTGGTCACGGTGAACGATTACGACCGAAAGAGGCTGCACAAACCCAGTGCTACATCAGATCAGTGGGCCAGCGTGCGAAATAGGGTGAAGCCGGGCCATGACGGACCGGCTGTGCCGGATTGCCCGCGGCCGGTCAGCGTTCCATCAGGTGATCCGCTCGGCACCGGGACGCGGGGACACGGGAACGCCGGGCCGCGAGCACGGCCGGCAACCCGACCGCGCTGTCACCCGATCAACGATCGACGATCCCAACCCGCGCGCGCCGTGCGCCGCGCCTTCAACCACTCGTGCCGTGGGACGGAAAACGTCCACCGAGAACTGTCTCCGTGGCGGCGAACGCGCGCCGCGCCATCTCGGCTGGCCCCAGGCCCGCGAGCGAGGCGGAGTACACCTCTGTCGCCACGACGGGATCGGCTCCGGTCGCGACGAGAACATCCAGGACAGCCTCGATGTCGGCGTCGCCGTCCCCGGGCAGCAGGCGGGCGGTGATCGTCTCCGTCCTCAGGTCGTCGGCCGGCCGCGCAGGCGCGTCACACAGCTGAAGGACATGGATCCGCTCCGCCGGCACGTCACGCAGGGTGTCGTAATCGGGCCCACCAGGCTGGCGGAACCAATGCCACATG
This sequence comes from Parafrankia sp. Ea1.12, assembly GCF_900465275.1. Classification (NCBI taxonomy): domain Bacteria; kingdom Bacillati; phylum Actinomycetota; class Actinomycetes; order Frankiales; family Frankiaceae; genus Parafrankia; species Parafrankia sp. Ea1.12. Next base: position 69,893 of record NZ_UBIZ01000613.1, read on the forward strand.
TCGACTACCAGGCCGAGGTTGTCGCGGTCCACCGCATCCAGGAGCCGCATCACCGCCCTGATGTTCGGCACCACCGACCACGGCAGGAACTCGAAACTGATCCGCAGACCCCGCTCCGCCGCGAGATCGCACAGGTACGCCAGCCGCTCCGCCACGCCGGCGATCGACGGTACCTCGGCCTCCAGCGTCGTCGCGATAACCGTCGGGGAGCCGGCCCACTGCGCGATGTCGAGAAGTGGTCGGGCCTGCTCGGCTATCTCCTGTCGGTCGGCGGTGACCCATTCCATCAGAACCTCGACAGTGGGGATCGCCAGCCCCCTGTCCCGGTGGTAACCGAAGAACTCCTCCGGAGTCATACCGTCAGCGACGGCGCCAGCGAGGTGCGAACTCGTCAGCTGCGCCCCGTCGAACCCCGCGTCCGCGACGGCGTCGACGAGTGTCCGGACGTCGGCAGCGTCGACCGGATGGCCGAGCGGTAGAAGAGTCGGAGCCGAAATGGCCCTCATCGGACGAACCTCTCATCGGGAAGAATGCTGCGGAGCGCGAGTCCAGGCTAGATCTCTGACGCCTACGTCATGTGTGAGTTGTGGCGATGTTGTGTTGTTGGGGGCGGCCCCGTTGCGGGCGCCGAGTCGGCGCTGTGCGGTCCCTGGTCTTCGCGGTCTCCATCGGCAAGATAGGTTATTCCAGTCAAAATGGACATCTGCTTACCCAGGTGAACCTGAGTCGCGCTTTCGTTACGTAGGGAATCCCAGATCGGCGAAGGTGGCGAAGGCCGCCGTATGGCACCTTCCCCGACTATCGGGGTGAAGTCGTGGACGGCATTCATTCCTTGGTGACCAAAGGGGCGCGCGTGACAATCATAGGAGACGACGTTGAGATCGTTCTCAATTATGGTCAGCCGGTCAGCTGGTTCGTTCCGGCCAGGGTGACCAGCCAGCAGATCCAGGACCGTGAGCACACGAACATGTTTCTGGCGGAGCTTCTGCCGAGGTATCCCGCCGGGCCGCCCGCGAACCTCATCAACCCGTCGATCGCGGCGATCAACGCCCATCCGCGTATCACGCCCAGCGTCGTCCGGATCGAGATCAGTAATGAGGAAGCCGCCCTGGCCATCCCCAACACGGCTCCGGCCGCCGCGCCGGTCGCGGCAGTGGCCGCAGGAGCACCGGCGGGAGCGCGGCGGGCGGCCCTGCGGGCACGGATGCAAGCCCGGCGCGGCGCGTACACCTGGAGAGAAGGCCGCAGTGTGGCCTTCAACGCATGGATCAACGGCGCGGCGCCACTGGCGAATCCCATCGGCGACAACGCGACCATCAACTGCTGGGAGGCGGTACTGGTAGCCGCGGCAGAAGCCGGTCTGGTCACGGTCGCCCAACTGACCCACGCGTACGGAGCCGTGGACCCCGACACCGCCGTGTACAACCTGTTGACGGCAGGCGGCGTGCAGCAGATCAACTGCGCGAATGCCGCCCCCGCGAACAACATCCAGGCCGGCGACGTCATCATGGTCGAACACGCGGGTCAGCCGCTGCACCATGTCATGGTGGTTCTGACCGCCGACCCGGCGAATTTCCTGCAGATCGAGGTGCTGTCGCTGTGGGGCACCCTCGGCGGCTTCGTTCTCGGCCGGGGGGAGCTGAACTTCCTGCTCCTCCCCACGACGGTGTTCCGTTATTCGACGCTGTAGCGCCGGATCCGCGTGCCGCGCCTGCCACGATCCGCCCGCTGCGAGGACGTGCCGGAACGGGTCGATCCCGCTCCGGCAGTCCGCGATGACCGGCAGAACCGCCACTCGGCTCAGGCGCGACGGGGCCTGATGTCGAGCCAGACGAGCCGGTGGTCGGAGCTGGGGAACGGGTACTTCCCGGTCAGCCGCGAGAGCGGATCGGCGGTCTCCGGCCAGAACACGCCCGCTCCCGCCGGGGCCAGATCGCGGGAGGGCAGCACGTAGTCGACCCGCAGGTTGCCCGGCGCGGTGTCGGCGAAGTCGGCCGTGTCGTGGGCCGGGTCGCCACGGTGCGTGGCGTTGGCGCCGCCCTGCAGTACCGCCGCCTCGGCGGCGCCCGCGCTCGACGGGATGACCGAGGCGTTCACCTGGCGGCTCTGGAGCAGCTGGTTGGCGGCCGAGGAGACGCTGTCGCCATCGACTGGGTCGGCGTTCATGTCACCGGCGATGACGAACCGCGAGCCCGGCCGCAGCCCGCCGCGCCTGCTCTGGTCGTCGTAGATGTAGGAACCGCCGCCCGGCCGGACGTAGTCGGCCCAGAAGCGGATCTCGTCGTGATTGCGCCGCCCGTTTCGGTCCTCCGTCCCGTCGAAGGTCGGCGGTGTCGGGTGGCTCACCAGCAGGTGAACCGTGTCCCGCCCGACCTGGACCGGCACGTCCCAGTGGCTTTTCGACGAAAGCCGGACGGCCGCCAGCTCCTTCGGCGAGTACCAGTCCGCGGGCGCCGCCGTCGCCGGGTCGTCCGGCAGCAGTGCGCCCGGCATGTCCTTCCAGCGGAAGTCCCGGAAGGTCCGGACCTGCCGGACGTCGATCGGGAACCGGGAGTAGACGACCAGACCGTACTGCCCGGGGAAGGCTCCGAAACCCAGCGCGTCGTCGCCGTAGCCCGGCGCTCCGGGGACGGTGACCACCTGGCCGTCGTTGTTGAGGTCGAAACCGGAGGCGATTCCGGTGTTGCTCGGCGCGATGTACCGGAAGGGATACCTGACCGGCTGAGCGCCTTCCTGACTCCTGGCCAGGTAGTTGTCCGCGAACAGCTTTACGGCCAGCGGGTCGTGGTCGAACTCGTTGATCAGAAGTACGTCGGGGTGGGCCCGCTGGATGATCTGGGCGACTGTCTGCGCCTGGACGTCATCGGGTGTTGACAGGTCCGTCCGCAGCTCTCCCGCCGTGGCTCGGTTGAGCGAGGCATTGAAGGTGGCGAAACGCACCGTCGAACCACCCGATCGCTCGTCGGCCCCGGCAACGGTGTTGGTCTCCGGGGACGAAGCGGCGTGCGCGGCGGTGGCCATCCCGGTGAGCACGAGTGCTCCGGCTGCGGCGACGGCCGCGGCACGAGTGATTCTTCGATGGTGTCGGGCCATTGATCCATCTCCGTACGTTCCGGTTGTGGTACACGGCATCGTGGACCGGTCGCCAACGAGAACTGCCCCGTTCGTAACCCGTCGTCACGCAGTGTAGGAAGCCAGGGCGTACGGAGAACTACAGGCAATTGAAGTCTTCGGCACGCTCCGTGTACAGGTGTCTTTCGACACGGAAAACTCTCGACGAGCCATACGGTTAACCGAGGTGCTATTTCCGGGCACCGGCGGGTGGTCGGATTGCTGTCGCGGTTGTGGCGCGACCGCAACACGGTGGCGGCACGAGCAGGCCGGAGATGACGATACGGAGTATGCGTCGGGCGCGCCGATGATCCGTCCAATGCCCGCCCGTGGCGGGTACCCGCGGTCAGCCGGGATGCGTTCATGGAGCAGACCCATGGAGGACACCGCCGGGGCCCGTCGATGTTCCGCGAGTTCGGCAGAGTGGAATCGACCGGAGGAGGAGTCGTGGGACGCTCCCGTGACCGGCGAGGCGCGGACCCGGCGGATCCTCGTGTACCGGCTCAGCTCCACCGGTTGGTACGAGCTGAGCAGGCAGCTCGGCTACCAGGTCGAACCCGGGCAGCGGATCTCCGAGGTCGCCGCCTACGGCGAGGACGGGCTCCTCGTCCTGGAGGCCTCGTTCACCGCCGGTGTGGGTAACCGGAACGCCCTGTACTCGGTGCCGGCCGCCGGCCGTGGCGCGGACGTCACCACCGTGCCCGACCTTCGGCGCTCCCGGAGCGTGCGCTGGTGGGTAAGCGGCTCGTCGCGGACCTCACCGCCTGCCCCACCCTGGGCACCCAGGTCAACCCGCTGTTGGACAACTACGAAGCACTCGCGATCGACCCCCGGGGGCCCGGGCGCGGCACGGCGATCGTCAACGTGCTCAGCGACGACAACTTCGGTGCCACCCAGGTGACCCGCGTGCTCCGGGTCGCGGTGCGGCTGCCCTGACCCCGGCGACGAATGTCGTCGGACGTCGCACGCCCTATCCGATCATTCTCGCCCGAAGCCGGTCGCCGAGGTCGAGACGGCGCGGTACCCGCATGAGCTCGGCCGGCGTGACGACCACCCCGAACGCGCGGAGCCGTTCCGCGAACAGGTCCCAGTCCTGCGCCCCGCCGCTGTCCTCGACCGCCGCGAGGTCCGGCGGCAGCGGGTGGTCAACGTCGGCCCAGTCCGGCAGCAGGACCATGTACACCGTGCGCTCGATCTCTTCGATCGTCAGCTCGGACAGGCGCTCGTCGGGGGTCCTGCCCCTGCCTGACATGCCCCAGCCCCGGTCATCCAGGAGGGTGACCTCACGGCCGTCCGAGAGCTCGGCGAACTCGTGCACCGTGAAAGAAAGCCCACTGTAGGCGTCGATGTGGCCATCCGGACGCCGGAGGAGAGAAGCCACCGGGCCGGCCGAATCGAGTTCGCACCACATGCGGATTCCCACGGCGACGAGGCTCACTGGATCATCATGGCAGGATCTGTCGCTGTCGGCGTCGCTGACGGCACCCACCAGTCGAGGGCAACCATGGACCGGGCGGGATTCCTGAACTGATTGTGGGGCCCACGCCGTCCGCTGCCAGACTCTGCGACCACGATTTGTTACTCGGCGCGCCGGGCACTGACTGACAGGTAAGGGCGGACCACGGGACGGCTGTCAGGAAGCCGGGGCGCCTGCGATCGCCAGCGCGCAGCCCACGATGTACAGCGCCACGAAGATGGCTGGTAGTACCTGCTCCACCTCGAGCATCGACGCCGGAGCCAGGGTAGAAGGGAGACGCCTCGACCCGGCCAACGAGCCCGCCTTACTAGGATCGAACGCGCTACGTCACTTCCGCTTCTCGTGAGGCCCGGGCCGGGTGCGGAGGTGACCCGTCCTGATCCAGAGGGGGAGCGTTGCCTGACAGTAAGAGTCGGCATGGCATACCAGACTCGACGCCGCTGAAGGTGCGTGACGAGGCACACATCTCGACCTGGATCGAGTCTGGGATCGACATCTCGGTGCCCAGCATCGCCCGGGTCTATGACGCGTTGCTTGACGGCAAGGACAACTTCCCTGCTGATCGCGTCGTCCACGACCAGCTCATCCAGGTGATTCCGGATGGCAAGACGTCCGCGCAGTACAACCGGCAGATGCTCCGGCGTGGCGTCGAGTTCATGGTGGAGCAGGGTGTCAGCCAGTTCATCGACCTGGGGTCCGGTCTTCCGACCGCGGAGAACACCCATCAGGTCGCCCAGCGAATCGCACCCGATTCGAAGGTAGCCTACGTCGACATCGATCCAATCGTGCTGGCGCACGGCCGGGCGTTGCTGGCAGAGAACGACAACACCACGGTCGTCACCGCGGACTTCCGACGTCCCGACGAGATTCTGAGCAACCCGGACGTGGCTGCTCTGATCGATCTGTCGAAGCCGGTCGGGCTTCTGATGCTCGCGGTCGTTCACCACGTCCACGACGACGAGGACCCGGCCGGCCTGGTCCGCGCATACGTCGATCGGATGGCGTCGGGCAGCTACCTGTTCCTGACCCACTTCGTCGACCACGGAGCGGAGACCGCGCCCATCGAGCAGGTGCTTCTCAACGAACTGACCAGGGGGCGCTTCCGCTCGGTCGACGAGATCACCTCCTACTTCGACGGACTGAACCTCGTCGAGCCAGGCGTGGTCTACAACCCGCTGTGGCGGCCCGCCGTACCGGTCGTCGAGCCGTACCCACTGGCTGTCAGGCTGGTGGCGGGCGGTATCGGACGCAAGCCGTAGACCCTGTCACCCTGTGATCCGCCTGGAGTCATATCGTGACCTGGCTGCCGGCACGCAGCGCCACGACGGCGCCGACGAGCACGACCAGGGCGGCTGTCGCCACCGGCGTCCAGCGCAGGCCCGCGGCGAATCCCGGCACCAGCGTCTGGGTGCGCTGGAGCAGCGGGATGAGTGTGCGGTCGAGCAGGAACCCGACGCCGACCAGCGTCGCCGCCATTCCCACGCCGTAGGCGAGAACCAGCAGGACCCCGAACCACGCCCGCCCCAGTGCGACCGCTCCAAGCAGCACGACGACGGCCGACGGCGTCGGCACCATGCCGCCGACGAGTCCCGCGGCGAGCAGGCCGCGTAGCCTCGGCTGATCGGTGACGGGCGGGTGCACGTGCCAGCGCCCGCCATGCGAGTGACCGTGCTGGTGCGCATGACCATGACCATGACCATGACCGTGCGAAGGGCCGTGGTCGTGGTGTCCATGGCTGTGAACGCCGCTGCCGTGGTGGTGGTGATGGCTGTCGTCGCGGTGAGGACGGGCGTGGCTGTGTCCACGGTCGTGTTCATGGCGGTGGTTATTCGAGTGGTCGTGGCCCGCGGTCAGTAGGTCGCGATACGGCGACATGATCAGCCTTGACCGCAGCAGACTGGTACCGAGACCGATCATCAGCAGCCCGCTCGCGACACCGAGCCACGGATAGATCTTCTCCGGAGCGAAGCCGCTCGACGCCGACAGCACGACCGCGAGGGCGAGAACGCCGAGGGTGTGGGTGAGGGTGACCGCTCCGGCGGTGGCGGCGAGTTGCCGTCCTGTCGCCGAGCCGCCGACGATCCGGGCCGCCATCACCGTCTTGCCGTGCCCGGGGGCGAACGCGTGCGCTGTCCCCAACACGACCGCGGCGAGCAGTGCGAGCACGCCCAGGCCGAGTGAGAAGGAGTCCCGCTCGACCAGGCCGTTCACCCAACCGGCGAGGCCGCCGGCCGCCTGCCGGGCCTCGTCTGACGCACCGCTACCAGGCGTTCCAGTGCCGATGGCGCCCGCCTGCGACAACGGGTCGGCCGCGGCGGGTCCGCCCGGACGAACGGTCAGCGTCGCGCGAGTGACGTCGGAACCGCCGCCCAGTGGGTCGTCGGGGTACCGGGTCAACAGGTTCGTCGGTGAGCGGGACGGTACGCCCGAGGAGACCACCGTGGTGCCGTCCCCGACCGCGACCGTCTCCCGCCAGCCGACCCGGTCGGCGTACGCGGCCAGCGTGTACCGAATCGTCGTGGTCGTGGTCGTGGTCGTGTCCGCTGCCCCGGCGGTCTCGGCGGAGTATCGGCAGACCAGCCGCATCGTCGACAGCCCGCCGTCGCCCGGTGGGAACGACAGCGAGCCGCCGATCGGGACGAGCGGGCGGGCCCGGCCGTCGACCGCCAGCGTCGCCCGTCCGGCCGTGCGGGCGCACTCCGCTTCCCGCCAGCGGGCGGCTCCCAGCGCGTCGACGTCCGGCCGGACCTGCGCCGCCGGTATCTCGGCGAAGTCGGCGACCACGTCGACGAGAACCTCCTCGATGCCCACCCGCAGCACGCTCGCGCTGTTGACGGTGAAACTCCCGAGGGGATGTGCCGACGCGGATCCGCCCGCCGTCAGGACGAACGCGGCCACCGTCACGGCCAGGACGGCTGCCCGACGCAGCGAGGTCACCGGGCACTCGCGTCGAGGGACGCGAGAAGGGCCTGTGCCCGGGGCGCGTGCAACGGTGAGAAGTGCGGGTCGGTGTCCAGCGCCGCCCGGAGGTCCGCGACCGCGGCGTCGGTCCGGCCGAGTGCGGCGTGCACGACGCCCCGGTGGTAGGAGAACAGTGCTCGGCGGGTGCCGAGGCCGAGCGCCGACTCGGCGGACGGCAGCGCCTCGTCGTCTCTGCCGAGCTGGTGCAGCACCCAGGCGCGAGCGTCGTCCACGAAGACCCCGGCCCGGTGCGGTTCGCCGCCCGGCGCCGGGGACAGCGCGGCCAGCGCGGCGGCGGGGTCGCCGTGGTCCGCCTCGAACAGCGCCAGCTCGACGTCGACCTCGACTCCCTGCGCGCGCATCAGCTCCGCGGTGGAACGCACCAGGGAGTACTGCCGCTTCGCCTCGTCGGGCCGGCCCAACGATTCGAGCAGTTCTCCGTACTCGGCGACGATCCACGGCTGTGGGCTCCGAGTGGCCGCGACGGCGTAGTCCGCCAGGGCCGCCTCGCTCTCGCCCCGGGCGGCGGCCACGCGGGCACGACCGACGAGCAGCGACACCGATGACGGGTCGCTCGCCTGCCCGCGCCGGTAGGCCTCGTCCGCCCCGACGAGGTCGCCCGAGTGCCGCGCCAGTTCGCCGAGATGGAAGTAGGCGAACGCGGCATCGGCTGCCGACGTCGCGTCGTCTGCTACCCGCCGCAGCATCGCGGCCGCCTGGTCGATCTCGCCGCGCAGCTCGAACGCGTAGGCGACCCGGGCCAGCGACGCGACGTCGGGACGCAGGTCGACCGCGGTCTGCGCCGCCTGCCACGCTTCGGGATAGCGCCCGAGTTCGACGAGCGCGTCGAAGCGCACCCCGTGCGCGGTCGCGTTGAACGGGTTGACGGCGACCGCGGCATTCGCGGCGCGCAGCGCACCGGGGAAGTCGTGACGTGCGGCGGCGAGCGCCGCCTGCCCGGCGAGGGCGGCGTCGTTGTCCACCGGACGCAGTTCCAGCGAGCGGGCGAACGCCCCGTCGGCCCGTGGGTAGGACGTCGGATCACCGGTCACTCTGGCCTGCTCGACGTAGGCGAGGCCGAGCTCGGCCCAGGCCGGCCAGTCCCCCGGCACCTGGTCGAGCCGGTCACGCAGACTCGCGACGGGTGCGGCCGCCGCCCTGCCCGCGGAGGACCACGCCTCGTCCACGGCCGCCGCTCCGGTCGGCGTCGGCGCGACACCGTGGCCCGAGTCATCCCGGACGAGCGGCGGGCCGACCATGGCCAGCACAGCCGCGCCTGTCAGGCCGGCCGCGCAGACCAGGCCGGCGAGCACCCGCGCTCGACTCGCCCCGCCGCCCAGTCGCCGCTTCATGCGTGTCCTCCCCGCTTCCGTCCCGCCGGTCGTTCGCCAGCGATTCGGATCCGCGGCGGTCGCGGACTGCACCTGGGACGCAGAAATGATGTCAGGTAGCCGACACGATCCGTGCTCCTCTCATCACCGAACCACGGACGTTCACCGGACAGGCGCATCCGTCCGGTCCGTCGATCCGTGAGGGAGAACCATGAGCCGACTGACATCCGCACGCGACGGCACGCCCGGCCGCCGACGGCGGGGACGGCTGCCCCGACGGCGCGCTCTGGCTGGCGCGACCGCCCTGCTCTTCGGTGCGACGGGCGCCGCGGTGACCCTCGCACCGACGGCCGCTGACGCGTCCAGCCACCGGGAGGCCCCGCTGATCAGCAGCGACCCGACGGTCGACAACACCGACACCTACGCCTTCGTCAGCCCGGACGACCCGGATTCGGTGACGCTCGTCGCCAACTGGCTGCCCTTCCAGGAACCTGCCGGCGGACCGAACTTCTACCCGTTCGCGACCGACGCCCAGTACGACATCAATGTCGACAGCAACGGCGACGCGAAGCCCGACATCACCTACCGCTGGACGTTCGCCAGCACCTATCAGAACCAGAACACGTTCCTCTACAACACCGGGCCTGTCACCTCGCTCGACGACCCGGACCTGAATTTCCGGCAGACCTACAAGCTGGAGCGGATAGCCGGTGGCAAGACCACCGTGCTGGCGGACAAGGTGCCCGTCGCGCCCTCGTTCGTGGGCGACGCGTCCATGCCGGACTACCTGGCGCTGCGCACGGCGTCCCTGAAGGAACTGCCCGGCGGCGCCAAGACGTTCGCCGGACAGGCCGACGACCCGTTCTTCCTCGACCTGAGGGTGTTCGACCTGCTCTATGGCGGTGACCTGTCCGAGGTCGGGCAGGACAGCCTCGCCGGGTTCAACGTGAACTCGGTCGTGCTGCAGGTCCCCAAGACCGAGCTGGCTCTCAAGGGCGACCCGGCGCGCAACCCGGTGATCGGGGTGTGGAGCAGCACCCAGCGGCGCAGCGCCTCGATCTACGGGCCGACCGACGGCTCCGGCATGCGGATGTCCTTCGGTAACTGGTCGCAGGTCTCGCGCCTCGGCTCGCCGCTCGTCAACGAGGTGGTCGTGCCGGTCGGCCAGAAGGACCGGTTCAACGCCTCCACTCCCGCCCGGGACGCCCAGTTCCTGAACTTCGTCACCAAGCCCGAACTGCCGAAGCTGATCGAGGCGATCTACAAGATCCCCGCGCCGGCGACACCGCGCAACGACCTCGTCGCGGTGTACCTGACCGGTGTGAACAAGGCCAACCTCGGTGTCGACCTGAACGCACACGCGCTCAACGCCGACGTCGACCCGGCGAAGATCGCGCCCTCCGAGCAGCTTCGGCTGAACATGTCGATCCCGCCGACCGCGGAACCGAACCGGCTCGGCGTCCTCGGGGGCGACACCGGCGGGTACCCGAACGGCCGACGGCTGGGCGATGACGTCGTCGACATCTCGCTCCAGGCTGTCGAAGGCGCCCTGCTGCCCAACCCGCCGGCGGCGGTCACCGGCCTCGGTGACGGCGTCGACGGGCCCGACGTGCGGTTCCGCGGATGGTTCCCGTACGTCGGCCTGCCCACCTCGGGTTCGAGCTGACAGGGCGGCACGACCATGACCAGACTCCGGCGAGCCGCCTCGGCCGCCATTACGGTCGCCGTCATTGTCGGCGTGGCGGCCTCCTGCGGCGGGGAGGGACCTCCGCCACTGCCCGAAGCCGGGTCGTTCGCCCCCGGTGCCTGCCAGACGATGGCCCCGGACCTGATAGCGACCCTGCGGCTGACCCAGGCGGACCCCGGCGCACCGGACGAGATCAAGGCGCTCGCCCGCGACCTCACACCGCCCCAGGAGAAGCTCTACGGCCGGATCGGTACGGCCGGGGAGTACGCCGGCGACCTCGAACGGGTCACCACGGCCGTCGGCTTCCTCCGGCTGCGGGTCGATTCCGGGACCTACGACCCCGCTCTGCTGACGGAGGTGAGGACCACCGCCCGGATGCTGGCGGACCGCTGCACCTGACCGCAGGCGCCCGGCCGCCGTCTACCGGGCCCCTGCCGATCTGAGCGGACCGGCTCGGCCGGCCGAGCCGGTCCGCTCCCGCCCGACCAGCGAGCCGAGGAGCATCGCTGTGGCGACTCCGGTCTGACCGATCCACGACGTTCCCGCCTGGTGGTGGTTCCACGCCGGGCACACAGCTGAGACGAGGAGGAAGCCGGCGCTGCCGTACACGGCGAGGGTGAAGCCCCATCGGTGGTCGGCCAGCAGGGCGACGAACGCGGCTGCCAGGAGGACGAGGGCGCCGGCGCTGACGACGTCCACCCACGGCGGTTGCGTCGGTGGTCGTGCCTCGCGGGGCGGCTGGATCGCCGCGACGGTCACGAACCCTGCGAGCAGCGCCGCGGCCCACAGCCGCCGCCAGCCGACGACGGGGGTGGCCGGTGCGGCGACCGCCTCTGTCGGCCGCGGCGGCCCGTCGACCTTCGCGGGCGGGTCGGACCGGACGATGACCGGACCTCGTCCGCGGGCAGGACGCGGGTCGTGGCGCGGACGCTCGGGACGAATCCGTTGGACCTGTGATGCTGACATGTCCCCACGGTGCGGCCCACGTGTTGTGTGGCCGCGTCGCATGGCTGGAGCCAGTGTTGAGAGCCCGCGGTCCACGGTCCGTGCGAACCGACAGCTGACGACCTCGATCCGTCCTCGACCGTGCCGGCGGCCCCACCCAGGCCCCGCCCGACCGGACGTAACAGAGCCACTCGAAGCGGCCGTCTGATCGCCGGCCGCCGGGTCCTCTGGCGTATGCCGAATCCTCCGAATGAAGCAGCGCCGGTTCGGGCGGTAGTGATGTCAGTCGGGAGAGGTGTTTGACCGTGCGGACGGTATTCGATGGGGACGTGTACGTTCACTGCCGCCAGATATATGTCCAGAGCGGTCCGGATGTCGCCGGCCCGGAGTCGGCCTTTCCCGGTCAGGTGAACGGGTTGTGCGGCGCCGCGTTGCCGGGCTGGCTTCACCTGGTTACCGGCCTGCATGCCGGCCGGGTCGGGTTCACCGTGCAGGTTCATGAATCCGTGACTGAGTTGGCCGGTGACTGAGTTGGCCGGTGACTGGGAGGAGGCGGTCGAGGCCTCGTTCACGCCCGGCTCGCCCTCGACAGAGCTGGTGAGTGGGCTGGCGAGGCACATTGGCCGTTGGGGCTGGGGGAGGTGGGCTACCGCGTGCGCTACTGCGAGTGGGGGATGGACGCGGCGCGCGCGGCCGACACCCGGCGCGGCCCGCGCACACCACCGGGCTGTTGACGATCTGTGCATCGCTTCCGTGTCTGGGGCCCCGGGCCTTCCACCTTCACGCCGGGCGCCGCTACCTCGGTGTATTCCGGGCCGCGTCCGCGTTCCGTCGTCCCCGGCTTCGTCCCGTCGGTGGCCGTAGCCCCGCGACCACCACGCACCAACCCTGTCCGGCGACCGGTGGGCCGGGTGGAGGCGGCGCCGAATCCACTAAGCGTCCAGTTGTCATCAAGAGAGTCGACCTAGTGTGATCAAAGGCAGGTGCATGCGGTCGGGCACGGCTGTTGTGGGTTCGTCCAGCCATGGCTCTGGAGGCGAGGTCTCACCATCAGGAAGCCCGTGGTCTTCATCCACTGCCTGTGGATACATGCCGTTTCCGCCGCTCATCGTCGAGGGCAAGGCCCAATACCGTGCCCGCCAGGGTCCGTCAGGGCGGTTCGCCGGCTCTATCCGCGGTTGGCGCCAGCTCGCTGACGAGGCCCTAACCTGGCTCGCCCATCGAGGCCTGTGACGCCCGTCCCGCGCGCGGCAGGTTGCCGCCTGTGCCCGTACTGCGACCAGAGGTCGCGCAGAATGTCCAGGGAGCAGCAATGTTCGAGCGACTGGGACGGGCGATGTTCCGTCGGCGGCGATGGGTCATCAGCCTGGCCGTGGCCTTCGCCGCGTTCGGGGGCATCTGGGGTACGCAGGTGTTCGGCGCGCTGACCACCGGTGGGTTCGACGATCCGGCCAGCGAGAGTGCCCGTGCGCTCGACCGTGCCGAGGCGACACTTGGCCGAACAGGCAATGACCTGGTCGTTCTCTACAGCAGCCCGAGCGCGACGGTCGACGACCCAGCGTTCCGGCGGGCCGTGACCGGGACACTGGACGCGCTCCCGGACGACGTGGTGACCAGGACGATCACCTACTGGGGCACGAACAGCCCGGCGCTGGTCAGCGACGATCGGCGCTCCACCTACGCCGTGCTGACCGTGGCCGGCGACGAGGTGCAGCGCGTCGACGGGCTGAAGGAGATCGAGGACGGGCTGGCCGCTCCCGGCCTTCAGACCCAGGTCGGCGGCTACACCGCGGTCAGTCGCGACATCGGCGAGCGGGTGGCGGCAGACATCGGCCGTGCCGAGACGATCTCCATACCGGTGCTGCTCGTCCTGCTGGTGGTCGTCTTCGGCGGCGTGGCCGCGGCGAGCCTGCCGCTCGTGATCGGTGGTCTGGCCATCCTCGGGGCCTTCACCGCGCTACGTGGGCTGAGCTACCTGACCGACGTCTCGGTCTTCTCGATCAACGTGGTGACGATCCTCGGGCTGGGTCTGGCGATCGACTACGGCCTGTTCATGACCGGACGGTTCCGGGAGGAGATCGCCCGTGGGCTGGGCGTCGAGGACGCGATCGTTCGGACGATGGCCACCGCCGGCCACACCGTCGCGGTCTCCGGCGTCACCGTCGCGGTCTCGTTGTCCGGGCTGCTGATCTTCCCGATGCCCTTTCTCCGCTCGATGGGATTCGGTGGGCTGTCCGCGGTCGTGGTCGCGATGGTGGCGGCGCTGACCGTGCTGCCCGCCCTGCTCGGGGTCCTGGGCCACCGGGTGGACGCGCTCTCCGTGCGGCGGTTCCGTCGCATTCCGCGCCCGGCTCCCACAGCGGGCGAGGTCGAGCACGGGTTCTGGTACCGCCTCGCGCACAGCATCATGCGGCGCCCGGTCATCTACGCGGTCGGGGTGCTCGCGGTCCTGCTGCTGGCCGGTTCGCCGTTTCTCCGGGTGGAGTTCGGCGGTGTCGACCCCAGGGTGCTCCCGGCGGGTACCGAGAGCCGCGTCGTCTCCGAGACCGTCGACCGGGACTTCGTCCGCAACAGCCAGTTGCCGATCGAGGCGATCGTGACCTCATCCGACCGCGCCGGGCTGGAACGACAGGCCGGGCTGGAGCGATACGTCACCGCGGTCCGGGACGTCGACGGCGTGACCGGAGCCGAGGTCACCGGCCAGTCCGGGAGTGTCACCCGGGTCGCCGTCAGTTACCAGGACGACCCGATCTCGGCGCAGGCGCGGGACCTGGTGCGCCGGATCCGGAACGTCCCCGCACCGCCTGGCGGCGAGGTACTGGTGGGTGGCTTCACCGCGGAGCTGACCGACCAGCTCGACACCACCGCCGACCTGCTGCCCTGGATGGCGTTGATCATCGTCGGCGCGACGTTCGTCCTGCTGTTCCTCGCCTTCGGCTCGGTCGTGCTGCCGATCAAGGCGATCGTGATGAACATCCTGTCGCTCGGCGCCTCGTTCGGCGCACTGGTCCTGATCTTCCAGGACGGCCACCTGTCCGGTCCGCTGAACTTCACACCCACCGGGACGCTGGAGGCGACGCAGCCGATCCTCGTGCTCGCGATCGTGTTCGGGCTGTCGACGGACTACGAGGTCTTCCTGATGTCCCGGATCCGCGAGGTGTACGACCGGACCGGCGACAACACCACGGCGGTCGCGGTCGGACTGCAGCGCAGCGGCCGGATCATCACCAGTGCCGCGCTACTCATCCTGGTCGTGATCGGGCTGTTCTCGACCTCCGGCATCACCTTCATCAAGCTGATCGGGGTAGCGATGATCATTGCCGTCCTGGTGGACGCGACGATCGTCCGGGCGCTGCTCGTACCGGCCACGATGCGCCTGCTCGGGAACACGAACTGGTGGGCGCCGTCGCCACTGCGGCGCTTCTACGCCCGTCACGGCCTGCGCGAAGGCGCGGACCCGCCCCCATCGGCGCCTGATCTCCGTCCCGCACCAGCCCACACGCAATCCGACTGATGGATGGTCAGCCGTGCCAGCGCCGGGACGCGGGTCGGTACGCAGGGCCGGTGTCTTTGGGTACCGGGTCCGCGGCCACCTCGAGTAACAGATCTCGGCGGGCTGGTTCCGGACGTAAACTTTGCCCTGCAGACATTGCGAGCAAACGGGACCCGCGCGACTGGCAATCTGTCCTCATCGATTCGGGAGTAGCAACAGGCGTGGCCATGTCATTGCGTCCTGTCCGTGCCGGTAGCCCTGAACAGCCGTCTCCCGGCAGGAATCTTTGCCTCCAGATTCTCGGTCCGTTGCGGATCTGGCGGGGCGGCGTCGAGCTGGGTGCCGGGCCCCGGCAACAGGCCTGCCTGCTCGCGCTGCTCCTCATCCGGGCGGGCCGGCCGATCAGCACGAGCGAGCTGATCGACCTGATCTGGGAGGACGACGTCCCGGCATCGGCTGTCAACATCCTCCAGAAATACATCGGCACGCTGCGGCGGTTGCTGGAGCCCGCGCTGCCGGCCCGCGGAACCGGCTCGTACCTGCAGCGCCGCGGCAACGGTTACCTGTTTTCGGCCGACCCCGGCATGCTGGACGTCGTCACCTTCCGGGAAATCGCCGGAAAGGCCAGGACATGCCTCGCGGAGCAGCGCCTCGATGCGGCGCTCGACTGCTATGTACAGGCGCTGGCGCTCTGGCACGGCCCCGCGGGTGGCGGGCTGACCCACGGATCGACCGCCGTGTCGCTCTTCGCCGCGATCAACGACGAGTTCTTCGACGCATGCGTACCGGCGGCCGAGCTCGCGGTGACGCTGGGCCAACCCGAGCTCGTGCTCCAGCCCCTGCGTCTGGCCGCCTGGATGGCGCCGTTGCACGAAACCGTGCAGGCAAGCCTCGTCTTCACCCTGGCCGCAGCCGGTCAGCAGGCTGAGGCGCTGTCAGTGTTCGGGACGGTCCGCGCCCGGCTCGCCGAGGAGCTCGGCATCGATCCCGGGCCCGCGCTGCGGGCCGCGCACCTGCGGGTCCTTGGCCAGCCACCGACCTCGGCGGCATCGGCCGGCGCGGACGACGACGGGCCGGCGGGAACGGCGTGCGCGCCGGCGGGAACGGCGGGCGGGCACGCAGGCGGGCCGCTGTCAGGGCAACCACCGACCGAGTTGCCCACGCTCGTCGGCAGCGCCGGGAAGCCGTCCGCCGAGCAGCCGCGGGCTCCTTCCCTCGAGACACCGACCGCCGACGGCATGATCGGCCGAGCCGAGGAGCTCGCGGTGCTGCGGCACGCGGTGGACTCGGTGTTTGCCGGCGGCGCGGGGCTCGTCGTCGTCGAGGGTGAGCCGGGGGTGGGCAAGACGCGCCTGCTGGAGGAGGCCGGCGCGGAGGCGGACAGGCGCGGCGCGCTCGTTGTCTGGGGCCGCTGCCTGGAGGGCGACGGGACGCCGTCGATGTGGCCGTGGGTGCAGGCGGTCGGCACGGTCCTCGACAGCCTGCCCGCCGCGGCGCGGGAGGAGTGGCACGCCGGCGAACTCGGCCGCCTCGTGGAGCCGCGCGGCGGCGTTCCCGCCACGCCGGTGCTGCCGGACAGCGGCGCCCAGTTCCGCCTGTTCGAACGGGTTGTCGCCCTCGTCGGCCAGGTCTCGGCGCGGCGGCCGGTGGTACTCGTGATCGACGATCTCCAGTGGGCGGACGTCGCCTCGCTGCAGATGTTCAGTCACCTGGCGGCCCGCCCGCCGGGCGGCGCTGTGATCACCGGCGCGCTCCGCGACCGTGTGCCCGTGCCCGGCTCGGAGCTGGCGCGGATGCTCGCCGCCGCGAGCCGGCTGCCCCGGCACCGCCGGATCCGGCTCGGCCCGCTCGACGCGGCCGAGGTGGCCGAGCTCGTCCGCCGCGAGACCGGTCAGACCCCCGACGTCGGTGTTACCCAAAGCATCCATGCCCGCACTGCCGGCAACCCCTTCTTCGTGCGGGAGTTGTCCCGGCTCCTCGCCGACGGCGGGGTTCTCACTGAGGATGCCGCGGCGCGGGCCGGTGTGCCGTCCACCGTGCGGGATGTCGTCCGCGACCGGATGGCGGGCCTTGACGACGACACCGGCGGCCTGTTGCAGATCGCCGCGCTCATCGGCCGGGAGATCGACCTCGGCCTGCTCGCACGCGCGGCCGACCTTGACGCACAGACCTGCATCGACCGCCTCGAGCCCCTGGAGGCGCTCGGTCTGCTCGAGCCCACGCCCGGGGACCCGTTCTCGTTCCGCTTCGCGCACGACCTGGTCCGGGAGTCGGTCGTCCGGACGACGCCGCCGCTGCGCGCCACCCGGCTGCACCTGCGCGTCGCGGACGCGCTGGAGCGCTCCGACACCGACGGCGAGTCCGTCGCCGAGCGCCTCGCCCACCACCTGTGGGCCGCCGGCCCACTCGCGGACCCGGCCCGGACCTCGAGCGCGCTGGAGCGCGCCGGGCGCCGGGCCGCGGCCAAGTCCGCGTTCGAGGCCGCCGCACGGCAGCTGGTGTCGGCCGCGCAGGTGGCGAGGGCAGCGGGCATGTCGGAGCGGGAGCTGTCCGCCCTGTCGCAGCTCACCGCGGTCGTCGGGATGCGGTCCGGGTACGTCGGCTCCGCGGTCGACCTGCTGGAGCGCGCCGAGGAGCTGGCTCGTGACCTCGGCCGGGAACGGGAGGCAGCCGACTTCCTCTTCTCCCGCTGGGCCGCGTGCTCCCAGGGCATCCAGCTCGACCGCGCCGGCCGGCTGGCGCGCCGGCTGCTCGATCAGGGCGAGGCGTCCGCCGACCCGGTCGTGCGTGCCTACGGCCGGCACGCCTGGGGCATCCACCAGTGGGACGTCGGCAACATCGGCGAGGCGTTCCGGTATCTGAGCCAGTCCAACTCGATCATGTTCGATGGCCTGGCCCAGCGCGAGGATGATCCGCTCCGGCACGACCTGCAGCTGCTCTCGCCCGTGATGCTCGCGTTGAACACCGCGCTGCACGGTGACGTCGACGGGGCGCGGGTGCTGCTCGACAGGCTGGAGGCCGCCGCGTGTGGCGACTCCTACGCGATCACGGTCTGGGCCGCCTTCGCCGTCACGGTAGCGGCGCTGGCCGGCGACCCCGCCTGGGCACTACGCGCAGCGGAACGGGGAATCGCGGTGGACCCGGAACATTCCTTCGTCTTCCTCGGCAGCTACCAGCGACTGGCCCGGTGCTGGGCGCGGGCCGTGACCGGCGAAGACCCGGCCGGCGCCGCGACAGAGGCCAAAATGATCATCGCGGCGACCCTGCTCGACCCGCCACGCTCGGGCCTGGCCACCTGGTACGGACTGCTCGCCGAGATGTGGCTGGCGGCCGGGATGCCGGCCGAGGCCACCGCCACCCTCGACCGGGCCGACTCGTTCCTCGACACCTACGGCCAGCGCTACCCCGAAGGCCTGATACTCCTGCTGCGGGCACGGATGATGCAGGCACGCGGCGAGCCCACCGCCGTCGTCCAGGCCGCCGCCGAGCGGGCTCGCGCGCTGTCCGCCGAGCGCGAGGCTCACCTGTTCGCCCACCGCGCCGAGGAATTGTCGGCCGGGCTGGCGACGGAGCCGGCCGGCCACTGATCGTCACATCACCCGGTGTCCGGTAGGGCCGTCTGGGGATTTGTCGCCGGATAAGGTTCCCGCGTGGGCCAAGGGAAGCTCATCGGGCGGGACGAGGAACGGTCCCGGCTCCTGGCGTTGCTCGGCGACGCGGCCGGGCCGGTCCTGGTGCTCCGGGGGGAGGCCGGCCTCGGCAAGACGGCGTTGCTGGACGAGCTGGCCGCGGCGGCGGCCGGGTTCCGGGTCGTGCGCTGCGCGGGGGCGGAGGCGGAGCGGGACCTGGCGTTCGCCGGGCTGCATCAGCTGGTCTTTCCGTTGCTGCCCGACGCGGCAGGCCTGGATCCCGCGCACCGGGCGGTGATCGACGCGGCGTTCACCGGTACGGCCGCCGCCCCGCAGGTGATGGCGCTCGGCATCGCCGTGCTGGACCTGCTGACCCTCGTCTCGGCGGCCAGCCCGCTGCTGCTGGCCGTCGACGACGGCCAGTGGCTGGACGTACCCAGCACACAGGTCCTCGCGTTCACCGCGCGGCGCCTCGCGGGTACGGCCGTGCGGGTGGCAGTCGCGGTGCGCCCCGAGGCGTCGTCACCGCTCGACGGGGCTGGGCTGCCGGAGCTGAACCTGGAGCCGCTGACCGAGCAGGTTTCCACCCGGTTGCTGGACCTGCAGCAGACCGGGCTCAGCCCGTACCACCGGAACATGATTCTGAAGACCGCGGCCGGCAACCCGTTGGCGCTGATCGAGCTGCCCCGGGCGGAACTGCTGGACACCGGCGCGATCGCGCTGCCGCGGCGGCTGGAGAAGATCTACGGCACGCGGCTGCGCGGCCTGCCGGCGACCGAGCGCGGCGAGCTGCTGCTGGCGGCGCTGGACGGCACCGGTGCCGGATCGGCGCGCAGGGTCGGCGCGGCCCGGTACCGGATGCGCGGCGTCGGCCGGGCGGTCGAGGCGGGCCTGCTGGCCCCGGACCCGGCCACCGGGGAGCCGGTGTTCCGGCATCCCCTCGTCCGCTCGGCCGTCGTGCAGGCCGCGACCCCGCACGAACGCCGGGCCGCCCACGCTGACCTCGCCGAGCTGCACCGCGACAGCCCGGAACGGCGGGCCGTGCACCTGGCCGCCGCTACCGTCGACCCGGACGACGACGTCGCCGCGGCCCTCGAAGAGGCGGCCGTCTCGGCTTCGCGGCGCGGCGGTGCGGCGACCGCGATCACCTGGCTGACCCGCGCAGCGGAACTCAGCCGCCGACCCGCCGACCGGTCCCGGCGGCTGGCCGACGCCGCGTACGTCGCCGGGCAGGCCGGTCTGCTCGACACCGCACAGGGCCTCGCGGAGGACGCCGCGTTGGACGGCCCGGCCGCAGAGATCACCGCAGGGTACGTGGCGCTTTACCGCGAGGGTGAGGTCGTCGCGAATCACCGGCGGATCACCGCGCTGCTGGAGTTCGGAGTCGCCGACGAACAGCTGACCGAACGTGCGCTGAGCCTGATGCTGGCGATCAGCCAGTTCGCTGCCGACCCGGTCCGCTGGGAGCGTACCGACGCGCTGTTCGACCGGTTCGGCGACCGGATGGGCCCGTCGACGGCGATTGCCCGGGACGCGTGGGGCGACCTGGTGAAGCGCGGTCACGGCATACCGGAACGGATCGCTGACGCCCTCGCCGATCCCGCCGCTCGCGCGCCGTGGGACGTGATGAGGCTGACCGTCTCCGCCTACTATGTGGGCGTTCTCGGCGACCACCGGGAGCTGCTGCTGCGGACGGTCGACCGGGAGACGGAGGCCGGCGCGGTCACCAGCGTGATGGTGCTGCTCCAGATGGTCATGCTTGACCAGATCGGCGCCGGCGCGTGGGCGGAGGCTGAGCGCACCGGCCGTCGCGGCCTGGACCTGACCGCCGGGCACGGGTACACGCTGTTCGCTCAGTCGTTCCGGGCGTTCCTCGGCCTGCTGGCCGCCTACCGCGGTGATCTGGCCCGAGCCCGTGACCTGCAGGCGGCCGTGGACGCCTGGGGGCGGCCGCGCGGGCTGGGGTTCCTGACCGAGTACGCGGAGGCGATCGGCGCTGCCGCGGCACTGAGCGAAGGCGAGTACGAGACCGCGTACGCCTACGCCGCTGGAATCACCGCCCCGGGCACGTTCTCCCGCTACTCGCAGCAGGCCACCCGCACGCTGCTCGACCTGGTCGAGGCCGCCGCGCACACCGGCCGGCACGACGCAGCCCTCGCGCACGCCGAAGCCGCCCGGGATGCGGGCCTGCCGGCGCTGTCGCCGCGTCTGGCGCTGCTCACCGCCGGGGCACTGGCGATCACCGCGCCGCGGGAGGAGGCCGGTGCGCTGTTCGTCGCCGCGGTCGCGCATCCCGCCGGTCGGGCGTTCCCGTTCGAGCTGGCGCGGATCCGTCTGGCGTACGGTGCGTGGCTGCGGCGCGCCCGCGAGCTGACTTTGGCGCGCCAGACGCTGACCGAGGCACTCGGCGCGTTCGACCTGCTCGGCGCCGCGACCTGGGCCGAACGGGCCCGAGCCGAACTACGCGCCGCCGGCAGGCCGACCCGCGCGGACCGCGCCGCGGTGGCCGCGCTGACCCCGCAGGAACGGCAGATCGCCGAGCTGGCCGCGACCGGGCTGAGCAATCGGGAGATCGGTGCCCGGCTGTTCCTGTCACCGCGCACGGTCGGTGCGCATCTGTACAAGGTCTTCCCGAAGCTCGGCATCACGTCGCGGGCCTCGCTACGTGACGCGCTCCAGAGCGGCTGACACGACGTAGGTCATCTGACAGATCAGCGGGCACCGACTGCTCGGCGATGCTGCGCGCATCGCCCGCACGGAGGAGCCCGCAGTGAGTACCACCGCCACCCCCGGAGCAGGCACGGCCTCCTCCGGCGGACAGCTGTGTCTTCGGATTCTCGGCCCGTTGCGGATCTGGCGGGGCGGCGTCGAGCTGGAGGCCGGGCCTCGCCAGCAGGCGTACCTGCTCGCTCTGCTGCTCGCCCGTGCGGGCAGGCCGACCAGCATGAGCCAGTTGATCGATCTGATCTGGGGCGACGACGTCCCGGCCTCGGCTGTCAACATTCTCCAGAAGTACGTCGGTGCGCTGCGGCGGCTGCTGGAGCCCACGCTGCCCGCGCGTGCGACCGGGTCGTACCTGCAGCGCCGCGGTGACAGTTACCTGTTCGCCGCCGGCCCCGTCATGCTGGACGTCGTCACCTTCCGGGAACTGGTCGAGGTGGCCAGGGCCGGCGTCGCGGAGCAGCGCCCCGACGCGGCACTCGACTGGTACGTGCAGGCACTCGGGCTCTGGCACGGCCCCGCAGGTGACGGCCTGGCTCACGGATCGAGTGCGATGTCCGTGTTCTCCGCACTGGATGGTGAGTTCCTTGACACGTGCGTGGCGGCGGCCGAGCTCGCGGTGGCCCGGGGCCGGCCTGCGCGCGTGCTCGCGCCGCTGCGCCTGGCCGCGGGGATGGCGCCGCTGCACGAGACCGTGCAGGCGAGTCTCGTCATCGCCCTGGCCGCCGCCGGTCAGCAGGCGGAAGCGCTGTCCGTCCTGCGGGCAGTCCGTGCCCGGCTCGCCGAGGAGCTCGGCATCGATCCCGGACCGGCGCTGGTGGCCGCACACCGGCGTGTGCTGGAGCCGGCATCGGCCGAGGGAAGGCCTTCCGAGCGGCTGCGGGTGCCTCTGCGGGCGCCTGCCCTCGGGACGCCGTCCGTAGACGGCCTGATCGGTCGGGCCGAGAAACTCGCGGTGCTGCGCCGCGCGGTGGACTCGGCGTTCGCCGGCGGCGCGGGACTCGTCGTCGTAGAGGGTGAGTCGGGGGTGGGCAAGACGCGCCTGCTGGAGGAGGCCGGCGCGGAGGCGGACAGGCGCGGCGCGCTCGTGGTCTGGGGCCGCTGCCTCGAAGGCGACGGCACACCGGCGATGTGGCCATGGGAACAGGCGGTCGCCCTGCTCCTCGACAACCTGTCCGCCGCGGCGCGGGAGGACTGGCACGCCGGTGAGCTCGGCCGCCTCGTGGAGCCCCGCGGCGTCACCCCCGCGGCTCCGGCACCGCGGGACAGACCAGTGCTGTCGGACAGACCGGTGCTGTCGGACACGCCGGTGCTGTCGGACAGCGGCACCCGGTTCCGGCTGTTCGAACGAGCTGTCGCCCTCATCAGCCACATCTCGGTGGGACGCCCGGTGGTGATCGTCGTCGACGATCTCCAGTGGGCCGACGTCGCCTCGCTGCAGATGTTCAGCCACCTGGCCGCCCGCCTGCCGGTCAGCACCGTGGTCATCGGTGCGATCCGCGACCGGCTACCCGCACCCGGCTCGGAGCTGGCCCGGATGCTCGCCGCCGCGAGCCGGCAACCCCGGCACCGCCGGATCCGGCTCGGCCCGCTCAACCCGGCAGAGGCAGCTGAACTCGTCCGCCGCGACACCGGCCAGATTCCCAGCCCCGGCGTCGCCCGCAGCATCCACGCCCGCACCGCCGGCAACCCCTTCCTGATCCGGGAACTGGCCCGGCATCTCGCCGACAGCGGCGATCTCACCGACGCCGCCGCCGCACAGGCCGGGGTGCCCTCCACCGTCCGCGACGTCGTCCGTGACCGGATGGCCGGCCTCGACAACGACACCACAGACCTGTTACAGATTGCCGCGCTGATCGGCCGGGACGTCGACCTCGCCCTGCTCGCCCACGTCTCCGAGCTCGACGTCCGGACCTGCATCGACCACCTTGAACCCCTGGAAGCACTCGGCCTGCTCGAACCCCGGCCGGGGAAGCCGTTCTCCTACCGCTTCGCGCACGACCTCGTCCGCGAGTCGGTCGCCGACACCACACCGTTGTGGCGGTTGGCCCGACTGCACCTGCTGGTCCCGGACGCGCTGGAGCGGATGAACGATACGGCTCAGTGCCTGGAGTTCAACGTGGACGGCGAGCGGACAGCCCAGACGTGGAACGCCAGCCCGATGCCCCACGCCAGTATCGACCACAGGGGCCAGAAGAAATGATCCGGGGTGAGAACCGCCCACAGTACGACCTGGACAAGATTGGCCAGGACATAGCACAGAAGATGGATCCTCAGGCCCCACTTCTCGGCGGTCTCACTTTTCTTCGATTTCATTCCAGCAGCCTAGGTCGACGTACTTGACGGGGCGCGAACTCTTTGTGGATCCGCCGTCGTGTGCGTCCGAATTCGTTCAGTGCTCGTCAAGTATCTGACTCTACGCTGACCCTCGATCGCGGCTTAGAGCGCAACGGATATCGAAAGGTCTACATTGACTACGACAACTCGCCGAACGCTGCTGGCCGGATCAGCCGCGGTCGCGACCGGCACCACGGCCGGCGCAGTGCTCGGAGCGTCCGCCGCGCAGGCACGCACCCAGCCCGACGGCAGGCAGAAACCCACCGTGGTACTCGTGCACGGCGCGTTCGCCGACGCCTCCGGCTGGAACGACGTCGCCGCCCGGCTCATCCGCGACGGCTACCCGGTCATCGCCCCGGCGAACCCGCTGCGCGGCGTTGCCGCCGACTCCTCCTACCTGGCCAGCATCCTCGCCACCCTCAGCGGCCCGCTCGTCCTCGCGGCCCACTCCTACGGCGGGATCGTCGTCACGAACGCCGCGACCGGCAACGCCAACGTGAAGGCGCTGGTCTACGTGGCCGCGTTCGTACCAGATCAGGGCGAGACGCTGCTGGGCCTGCAGACGAAGTACCCGGGAAGCAAGCTCAACGAGACGGCGCTGGACCTCCGTCCCCACGGTGCGGGCGTCGACGGATATATCAAGAAAGAGGTCTTCCGCGACGTGTTCGCCGGCGATGTGCCGAGGGCGACCACCGACCTGATGTGGGCCGGCCAGCGGCCGAGTGACGTGCGCACGCTGCAGGAGCCGTCCGGCGCCCCGGCCTGGAAGACCGTTCCTTCCTGGTACCTCGTTGCCCGCAACGACAACGTGCTTCCCGCCGCGGCGCAGCGGTTCATGGCGCGGCGGGCCGGCGCGCGCACCGTCGAGGTCGGTGCCTCGCACGTCGCGATGATCGTTCAGCCCGCGGCGACGGCCGATCTCATCAGGCGCGCCACGCTCTGACGAAGCCCGCCACCGTCACCGACCTGCCGGAGGACGCGGGCGACGAGACCGGTTCCGGCCTGCCCCAGGGCGCGTTCCAGCTACCCGATGACGCTCGGGTCGCCCGTTTCGTCGGTGCCCCCGCCGGCTGACGACGGCCCGCACCGCTACAGGCTGCGGGAGCCAGGATGATCTCCGGCTTGGTGTGATCCGACCGGTGCCTTCTGCGTTCGCGTATCGGGGCTGCGGCTGTCGTCTGCTTGGGCGACCCTGTGGCCAGGGGATGTGCTGATAATCCAGGTAGCACGGTTGCGTTTGTGCGCCGGCTGGGGTGGCATGTCCACCTGGACTGGAGCGGGGTGGGCGGCGGTGACTGTGGGGGGCCGGGCTGACACCCTTGCCGAGCTGCGTCTCGACGCCACCCCCGACGCGGTCGCGCACGCGCGTCGGGCGGCCACCAGGGCTCTCTCCGGTACCCGCTGGCAGGCGATCGCGTCCGATGTCGCGCTCGTCGTCAGCGAGCTCGCGACAAATGCCGTTCTACACGGAAGCGTTCCGGTGCATGTCCGGCTCCGTTCCGGCGCCTCGGCGATCCGGGTCGAGGTCAGTGACGGAAGTCGGGTGGAGCCCGTCCGGCCGCCGCCGGACGGCGGCGGTCTGACCGGGCGTGGTATGGCGCTGGTCGCCTTCACCGCGACACGGTGGGGGGTCGAACCCGATCATGGTGGAAAGACCGTGTGGGCGGAGCTCGGCGAGGCGGGGAACCACCACGGGGCTGTGTCCGACGCGCCGTCACCCAGCGCGCCGAGGGCTGACCGGGGCGAGTATCTGATCACTCTCGGGGATGTCCCGACAGATCTACTGCTCGCGGCGAAGCACCACGTGGACGGCCTCATCCGGGAGTTCGCCCTCGCCGCGGGCGGCGCGGCCACCGGCGCGAGCGGCACCGTGCCGCAGCGGCTGGCGGAACTACTGGAGCTGGTGACGAACCGTTTCGCCCGGCCGCGGGAGGCGATCAAGCGTCAGGCGTTGGCCGCCGTCGCGGCCGGGGAGCCGCGAACCCATCTCCAGCTGGCGTTGCCCCTGGATGCCGCGGACGCCGGCGAGGAGTACCTGGCGGCGTTGGAGGAGATCGAGAGCTACGCCCGTGCCGCCCGCCTGCTCACCCTGGAATCGCCGCCGCAGCATGTGGCTTTCCGCCGCTGGTATGTGGGATCGCTGGTGACACAGCTCCGGATCGCTGCCCGGGGCGGCGTGCCCGAGCCGGTGCGTACCTTCGAGCAGTATCTGCTGGACACTCTCGACGAGGTGGTCAGAACCCAACGCACGGCCGAACGGGCCGCGCGGCTGCAGGGGGTCACCGCGGCCCTCGCTCTGGCGACGACGCCGGAGAAAGTCGCTGAGGTGGTGGTTTCCGAGGGGGTGACCGCCCTGGGCGCGTTCGGGGGCGGCCTGCTGGTCGCGCGGGACGCTGGGCGGCTCGCGGTCCCCGGCACCGTCGGGTACCGCGAGGAGGTGGTCTCGATGCTGCGTGCGGAACGGCTCGACGACCGCCTGCCGGCCGCCGATGCGATCCGCGGCGGTATGCCGGTCTGGTTGGAATCCCGCCAGGACCGCGACTCGCGCTACCCGGAGCTGGCCGAGCGGGAACCGAATGTGGTGTCGATGTGTGCGTTGCCGCTGCTCGTCGGTGACCGTGTGCTCGGGGCGTTGCGGTTCTCCTTCGACCACCCCCGGCTTTTCGACGCTGACGAACGTGACTTTGTCCTGGCGCTGGCGGTGCAGACCGCGCTGGCCGTGGAACGGGCCCGGCTGTTCGCCGCCGAGCGCCGTGCGCTCGAACGCAGCGCTTTCCTCGCGACGCTCGCCGACCGGATCACCACCACGCTGGACCCACGGCGCGTCCTCGAGCAGACCACCGACCTGTTGGTGCCCCGGTACGCCGAACGGGCCGTCGCGGTCCTGACGGACGAGCCGATGACCTCCATCGGCGATCCCTCCCCGAGGGAACTTGCCCTGATGAGGGCGGTTACCCAGACCGGAACCACGACCACGACCACCACTACCGACGGCGACGAGACCGTACTGGCTGTTCCGCTCACCGTCGGCGGCCGTGCGGTCGCCGTCCTCGCTGTGCTCTGTCGCGAGGACAGCCCACGCGCCCGCGACGAGCAGGATGCCATCGAGGAGGTCGCCCGGCGGGCGGCCGTCGCGGTGGGCAACGCTCAGCTGTACGAACAGGAACGGCGCACCGCTCTCACCCTGCAACGCAGCCTTCTCCCGCAGCGACTGCCGACGATCGGTGGGCTGTCGTTCGCCTGGCGCTACCTTCCTGGCAGCGCCGGCGCCCTGGTCGGCGGCGACTGGTACGACGTCCTTCCCCTGGACGACGGTCGGGTGGCGCTTGTCATCGGGGACGTCATGGGGCACGGCATCCAGGCCGCCGCGACCATGGGCCAGCTGCGAGCCTCCGCCCGCGCACACATCACCACCGATCCCAGTCCGTCGGCCGTACTGGCCCGGCTCGATGAGGCGGCGAATCGTCTCGAGCAGGGACAGATCGCCACGGCGGCGCTTGCCGTGCTGGACCCCGCGAACGCGCGGCTCACCCTGGCATCCGCCGGGCACCTGCCACCGCTGCTGGTCCCTCCGCGCGGCGAGGCCTACTACCTGCCGGTCGATCCAGGTCCCCCACTGAGCACGGGACTACCCGAGTACCCGCAGACGCAGACCACGCTCGAGTCGGGCAGCATTCTCCTGTTCTTCACCGACGGGCTGGTCGAGGACCGCAAACGGCCAGTGGACGAGGGGATGAAGCTCCTGCGGGTGGCTGCCACCGCGGCAGCTTCCCCCGACCAGCTGTGCGACCAGGCCCTGGCCGCACTCGGCCGGCTGGCCGGCCACGACGACGACACCGCCCTGCTCGCCGTCATGGTCAACACCCTGGGCCCCGCATGATCTCGCCGAGCTGGAGGTCATTGGCCCAACCGGCGATCTCAGCGTGCTCGCGGTAGTGGCGGACTCGCGGTAGTGGCGGACGGTCAGGCCTTGGCCTGCGCGCTGGACCGGGCCGGGTTGGCCTGCTGCGCGGCCTTCGGGTCGGTCTCGTCCTGCTTGGCCCGTACGCCTGCCTCGATCTGGGTGCCGAGGTCCTTGTCGACATTGCGCCAGTACTCGAAGGCGCGGACCAGCACGGGTTCGCTGACACCGTCGAGCAGGTGCCCGACGACGTTGTCGACCAGCCGCTGCCGCGCGGCATCGTCGAGGACATCGCGGACCATCGTCCCGGCCTGCCCCCAGTCGTCGTCCTCCGGGCGCGAGGTGTAGGCGGCGCGAACCATCTCGCCGTCGGAGTACCAGTGGCCGCCGTCGTCGGTCAGTTCCGGCTGGGCCACCGGGCCGCTGTAGGAGTTCGGCGCGTACACCGGGTCGGTGACGTTCTGCACCCGCATCGCGCCGTCCTTGGAGTAGCTGTGGACGGGCACCTTCGCGGAGTTCACCGGGATCTGCTTGTAGTTCACACCAAGGCGGGCCCGGTGGGCGTCGGCGTAGCTGAACCCGCGAGCGAGCAGCATCTTGTCCGGCGACAGCCCGGTGCCCGCGACGATGTTGTTCGGCTCGAACGCGGCCTGCTCCATCTCCGTGTGAAAATCGGTGATGTTGCGGTTGAGCGTCAGCCGGCCGACCTCGTGCAGCGGGTAGTCGCCGTGCGGCCAGACCTTGGTCAGGTCGAAGGGGTTGAACCGGTAGGTCTTGGCCTCCTCGAACGGCATGATCTGCATCTTCAGCGTCCAGCTCGGGAAGTCCCCGGCGGCGATGTGCTCGAAGAGGTCGCGCTGGTGGTAGTCGGTGTCTACCGAGGCCATCTGGTCACCCTCGTCCTGGGTGAAGAACTCGATGCCCTGGTCGGTCTTGAAGTGGTACTTCACCCAGAACCGCTCGCCGGCGGCGTTGATCCACATGTACGTGTGGCTGGAGTATCCGTTCATGTTTCGCCAGGTACGCGGAATGCCGCGGTCACCCATCAGCCACGTGACCTGGTGCGCGGATTCCGGCGACAGCGTCCAGAAGTCCCACTGCATGTCGTGGTCACGCAGGTTGTTGTCGGCCCGGCGCTTCTGGGACCGGATGAAGTGCTGGAACTTCAGCGGATCCCTGATGAAGAAGACCGGCGTGTTGTTCCCGACGATGTCGAGATTGCCCTCGCTGGTGTAGAACTTGACCGCGAAACCGCGTGGGTCGCGCCAGGTGTCGGGGCTGCCGCGCTCCCCGGCCACCGTCGAGAACCGAATGATCACATCCGTCTCGGTGCCCGGTTGGAACACCGCCGCCCGGGTGAACGCGCTCATGTCCTGGGTGACCTGGAAGGTGCCGAACGCGCCGCCGCCCTTCGCGTGCGGCTGACGCTCCGGGATGCGTTCCCGGTTGAAGTTCGCCATCTGCTCGATCAGGTAGTGATCCTGCAGCAGCAGCGGGCCGTCCGGCCCCACGGACAGCGAGTGCTCATCGCTGGCGACGGGTATTCCGGCATCGGTCGTCGTCGGACGAGGCTTCTGAACGGTCACGACTCACTCCATTACATCGCGGGATTTGACATCGCGGGACTTGCCCACCCGGTCGACAGCCGCGGCACCCGTCCCGGACCGCGATCCCGGCCTCGGCGATCACGAGCTCCGTGTCACCAGATGCCGGACGGCAGCGCCGTGCGACAGCCACCCCCTGTTCGTCGGCTACCCATCCCCGTACCGGGAAAACCGATGCGGACGAGGCCTGCGGCAGTCGGGACCGACGGAGCGCTGGTGATCCCGCCCGGAGTTGCGTGCCGGGTCGTCGCGATCGGCGACCGGTGCACCCACCGGCGTGGCTTCCAGGCCGACGATGAACGCGCGGGCGACTGCGTGCGGCGCCCTGACTCAGGCCCGGTGACGGATCAACGAACCTATGCCGCCACCAAACAGGCCAATCGCTCCCAGAAGGATCCCGAACGCCCCGAACGTCGTCTGTGTGTCCCAGGAGATGGCGGAGGTGAAAGCAATTAGGACACCAATCACAATCAGCGTGATCGCGGCAAGGGTGCCGATAATGCTCGGATCGGTCATATGGCCGTCTTACCCGGCGACGGCGGGTTGTAACGGGGGATCCTGACCTGACCCGGATCGGTGGCCATCGTGCAGAGTTCCCACCGTTTGAACGTGCCTGCTCCTACGGGTCACCGGGCCAGAGCTGGGTATAGCCGCACCGCAACCACGCGCGAACGGTCATCCGACGGAGGAATTTCCGATGAGCATGGTGGACAAGGCGAGGAATGCCCTGCAGCGGTTCACGGGACGCGGCAAGCGGACCGCAGGCCGGGCCAGCGGGGACCGAGGGCTGGAAGCCCGAGGTGCCGCGGAGAAGATCGGTGGGAACATCAAGCAGGCCGGCGAGAACCTGAAGGACACCACGCGTTGACCGATGCGCGGTGTCGGGTGACATCAGGCTCCAGAACGGCACCGCCGAGTTCGAGACCCGCCGGGCCCGTCGCATTGACAGAGCCGATGACATCAACTCCGATCTCGCCGGCGGCCCGGGCAAGGGATCCGGACGAGGGAGACCGGACGAGGGATCCGGACGAGGGAGAGGAGAAGAGATGCGGGTCGGCTACAAGCTGGCAACCGAGGCGTTCGGCCCCCGGGAGATCATCCGTCAGGCGGTCGCCGCCGAGGAGGCCGGCTTCGACTTCGTGGAGCTGAGCGATCACTTCCACCCGTGGCTGGACAACCAGGGGCATTCGGCGTTCACGTGGACGATGCTCGGCTCGATCGCCGAGCGCACCGACCGGGTCGGGCTGGTGACCGGCGTGACGTGCCCGACGATCCGGTACCACCCGGCGGTGGTCGCGCAGGCGGCGGCGACCGTCGCCCTCGTGTCCGACGGGCGTTTCACGCTGGGGCTCGGGTCGGGGGAGCGGCTCAACGAGCATGTCGTCGGGCGCGGGTTCCCCGCTGTGGCCAGGCGGCACGCGATGCTGCGGGAGGCTGTCGAGATCATCCGGCTGTTGTGGCGGGGTGGGTACCAGTCCTACGACGGGCGTTACCTCCAGCTGGAGGACGCGCGGGTGTTCGATCTGCCCGATCCGCTGCCGGAGATCGCTGTCGCCGCCAGCGGTGGGCCGTCGGTTCGGCTGGCGGCCGAGTGCGGCGATGCCCTGTTCGCCACCGAGCCCAAGCCCGGGATCGTCGAGGACTACGCGGCCGCGGGCGGAACCGGGGCGCGTTACGCCGAGGTTCCGCTGGCCTACGCGGCGGACGAGGCCGAGGCGGCCAAGGCTGTACACGCGACCAACCGGTGGGCGCTGACCGGCTGGAAAGTGATGAGCGAGCTACCCAACCCGGTCAACTTCGCCGCCGCGACGACGACGGTCACCGAGGACGACGTGAGGGGGCAGTTCGCCTGTGGTCCCGACCCGGCGCGGCATCTGGCGGCCGCCCGCGAGTTCACCGATGCCGGCTTCGACCAGCTGGTCCTGATGAACGCCGGCCCTGACCCGGACGGCTTCTTCGACTTCTTCCGCTCGACCTTGGCGGCGCCGCTGCGAGCCCTGGCCCCGGCCGCCTAACGGCCGGTGTCCCGATTGCCGCGCAGCCGGACGGCCATCGGGACGATCGCCCACAGGACCACCAGCAGCGCGAGCCGCGCGAGCCCTACCCGGGCGACCCGGCTCGCGACGCGGACCAGCGTCTGCTTCTCCCGGTGACCGAACACGGCCCGGTGAATGCTGACCGGCATCACGAGCAGGCCGGTCGCACCGGCCGGCAGGAGGACGATGGCCAGGTACAGCGAACGCTGCTCGTGGTTCACGTCGTGAGTCGACGCGCCGGCGTGCCTGGCGGGTACAGCACGCCGGTCCAGTGGGCGTAGCTCCAGCCGGACGTACCGATGTGCGCCTGCGCGCCCAACAGCCGTACCGTCCTTCCTTTCTTCGGGTCTCAGGGCTGTCGATCGCCGGTGGTGGGGATGCGCCGGGTCCGCGTCATCGGACGCAGGCTTGGGGTCATCGGACGCAGGCTTGGGCACCGGCACACCCGGCGGCCCGGCAGCGTCCTGTCGATCAGCTCGCGTAGGCGGGCACTGACCGCGTTCGGGCGTTCGAGGATCACCGCGTGCCCGGCACCTGCCTCGACGGAGAGTTCGGCGGCCGGCACGGCCTCGGCCAGCGCCCTGCTGTGTTCCAGGGGAGTCATGAGGTCGGCGTCGCCGACGAGAAGCAGCGTGGGGACGTCCCGCAGCACACCCGTCGCCGCCAACCGGTCGTGGTCGAGCAGCGTGCGCAGGAAGGCGCCGACCACGGGGATCGGGGTGTCCGCGATCATCCTCTCGAGGCGGTCGACCACCTCGCCTGGCACGTGAGTGGTGCCGAAGCCGAGCCGTCGGGTCAGCGCCCTCGACAGGCTGCTGCCCCGCCACCGGGCCCGTTCCAGCACTGACGGGGAGTGGCGCATCGCGGCGGCCACACCGGGCAGCGTCCGGCGCGCCGCGGTGGCGACCATGGCCGGCAGGCCGAGTACCGACCTGGCCAGCCCACCCGCGCTTGTGGACAGCGGGGCCACGGCGACGATCCGGTCGCCGAACAGCTCCGGGTGCGTCTCGGCCAGCCCGAGGATGGTCATCCCGCCCATCGAATGACCGATGAGCGCGATCGGGCCGGTCGGCACCCGGTCGTCGAGGACCCGGAGCAGGTCATCGGCGAGCTGCGCGAGGGTGCAGTGCTCCGCGTCGGACGGGCCCGACCGGCCGTGCGCGCGTTGGTCGTAGCAGACCGTGCGTCCCAGATCGGCGAGATTCCGGCGCTGGGAGGACCAGGCGTCCGCGGTCATGCAGAAGCCGTGCACGAAGACGAGGGTCAGCGTCGCGTCGCTCGGGCCGATCTCGTCGACATGCAGGGACACCCCGTCGGAGGCGATCACCGTCGTCTCCCGCAGGGCGTGCGCGGCGGTCCGCGTCGGCTCCGCCGTTCGCCGCGTTCGCTCTGGGCGCCGTGCCCCGGGGACGGGGGCTGGGGAGCGCCGCATGCCGGGTGGAGCGACAGCCGTTCGGGCCTTCCGGGTCACCAGGCCCACGTCCCCACATCCATCAGTGCGATAAAAGCATCTGTGCCCCGTTCTGGGGTGGTGTATCAGTGCAGCCAGCGGCGGTGGCGCCGGCGGGAGAGCTTCGGCCAGCGGGCGGCGAAGACATCCCTGGTCAGGTGTGCCTGTTCCCGCTCGCCGCCGAGGAGAAGGCCGTAGGTGAAGGAGGATTCGCCGGCCTGGTTGGCGGCGATCGCGAACTCGCGCAGGACGCCCTGGGCGACGACGCAGTCCTGGTGCTCACCCAGGCTGTTCTGGATTTTCTTGGCTCGCCTGGTGTGCTTCGCGGCGTGTTCCCCGTAGACCGGCGTGGCCGCCTCGCTCGCGTAGCGCAGCTGCTTCGCGGCCTTCCGCGCGGCGTGCAGGGCGACGTCCTGGCTGTCGCCGGCGGGGGTGTGGAGGGCTCGATCGACCCGGCGGCGCAGCTTGCGGTCGGTTTTGCGGATCGGGGCGCGCAGGGCCGGCCCTGCCGGGCGGCGACCAAGGGCGGAATACGGTGGTTCGCCGACGAAGGCGATCAGGTCGTCGACGAAATCCAGGTACTGCGCGTCGCGCATCCAGGTCAGGGCCTGCTCCCGGCCGCGCAGGTGCTGTGCGCGCAGATGGCCCTGCACGCGGGCGGCGACGGGGCCCAGCAGGTCCCGTTCGTCGAGCGCGTCGATCCCGGCGGTGAACCGCTCGAGCTGGACCTCGCCGTCGCGGGCGGCATTGAGCAGGAGGTTCAGTTCCCGCAGTCGGGCCTGGAGCGCGCGCGCCGGTGCTGGGTCGAACAGCCGCTGGAACGTGCGCAGGGCGCTGCGCAGCCGGCGGGCGGCGACCCGCATGTCATGAACAGACTCGGGATCGCCGAGGCGCACGCGGGCGTCAGCGGCCAGCAGGGCCCGGGTATGGGTCGCCAGATAGCCGCGGACGGCCTCACCCGCGGTTCCCCCGGCCGGGGCGCCGTCGGCGGGGAGCTCGGGGAGTTCCGGCCGCGCCGCCCGCGATCCGAGTGCCCGGGCGAGCTTGGACGGCCCGGCGGCCGGCCGGGCCCCGGCCTCACACAGCACCGCGCCGGCCGCCGGCAGGACGTCGAGGTCGTCGCCGAGGGCCTCGACCTCGATCTCCCGCCAGCGGGACAGCGTCGTCGACGTGCCCAGTGTCTGGGCGTGGACCTCGTCGTCGGCTAGTTCCGCCAGGTCCCGTCCGTCGGGGGCGCGCAGAGTGGTCGCGCGGCGGACGGTCCGCACCCTCGCGACGGGGGCCAGGGGCCTGCCGCGGGTGGTGGCGGCCACGAGGTCGGCGAACTCGCCCGGGACAGTGCCCTCGGCGGAGGGGTCCCGCTCGATCGCGTCCAGCGGACGGCTGATCTCGTCCCGGCCGGCCCCCGAGTTCTGGAGCTTGAGATGCCAGCCGGCGTCATGCCCGCCCTGGCGCCGTCGCAGCGTGATGCGGTTGCGGGCAAGCCGCAGATCTTCGGTGTCGTAGTAGACGGCGTCGAGATGCTCCTCCGTCGGCCCGGCGGTCGAGGCGACCCCGGCAAGACCGGTCAGGGCCGGGACGACGAACGTCGAACTCACGTCGAACTTGGTCTCTACCTCCCGATGCCCGTGGGCCGGTGTACGCATAACACCCTCCGTGTCGGCTTTCACTTCTCCTTTCGGGCCTACCCCCTCCGATGTCGGTAACCCACCGCCCGCGGGGTGGGGTGAGACGTGCCTGCCTGGCGTACGGCGGCTCAGCGCGGTGTGAGACGGGGCTGTCCGGGTACCCGAACGAACGCCGCGAACATCATGCGCCGGCTCAGGCCAACGCGACGAGGAGCTACCCGGTGAGCCTGCTGACCAGCCTGCTGCACGACCTCGACCAGGACGAACGCGACCACCTCCGCTTCTGATCGCGCGGGACGGGGGCCGCTACTGGAACGGCGGCGCCAGCGTCCTGTTCGGCATAGACGGACCGCTGCCGAATGCCGACAGCATTCCGCGTGGTGCGTCCCGCCGCGATTGAGGCGAACGGCCACCGTCGCGCCAGGGAAGCAGTCCTCCACCCTCCCCGACGGCCGGCTGGGTTGGGGCCGTGGCGTCGAAGATGGATATGGTCCGTAGAATGCTCACTGCCTTCTGGGTGAATTTTCCAGTGATGAGGTCGTTGCAGGCCGGGTTCTCGTACATCAGTTGGACGGCGTACCGGCGTGCCCAGGCGGTGTCGACGGCGTTGTCCTGAGCAGGGACCGGTCCAACGTACGGGTGGATGTCGGGGTCCACCGGCGGCAGGGTCACCGGACCTGACGGCGGCAGCGGTGTGGGACGCGGCGTGTTGCAGTGGGGCGAGCAGTCCACCGCAGCCGCCGCACTTGCCGGTCCGGCGCCCATGAGGACGGCTCCAGCCAGGGCGACAAGGGCGAGCAGACCGAAGACGGCCTGGCGGAAACGGCTGTAGGAGGGATGGGGATGGGGCCGGGGCATGAGAGCTCCGGACGGAAGGCGGTCAGTTGTCTTCTGTTCGGAGCAGCTCGGCTGCCGGATGACCCAGACCCGGTTTTGGCGCCAGGCGGCCAGCGTTTCCCGGAGGCAGCGTGACACGCCGCCGGCTCGGTGTGTGCGGCGTGGGCCGGCTCGCCACCCGGGTCAGGCG
This sequence comes from Parafrankia sp. Ea1.12, assembly GCF_900465275.1. Classification (NCBI taxonomy): domain Bacteria; kingdom Bacillati; phylum Actinomycetota; class Actinomycetes; order Frankiales; family Frankiaceae; genus Parafrankia; species Parafrankia sp. Ea1.12. The sequence goes on from NZ_UBIZ01000613.1 coordinate 105,231, forward strand.
GCGGAATCAGCGAGGGGACGGGGCTCGTGGATGTCCCGCAGCTCGGCGTCCACGATGACGATGAGCTCGACGCGCATGCCGTCGGGATCGGTGAACCAGACGGCATGGAACGCACCCAGATCCTCCACTGTGCCGTCGCTGGCGCCGCACGCGACGAGGCGGGCGCGCAGGGTCTCGAACGCTTCCGGCGATTCGGCCGTTAGGGCAAGATGGTCGAGGTGGCCCCGGTCGAACATCGCGGGCAGCGCGGCGCTGTGGGGATTTCCGACCACCTCGGCGGGATGCAGCCAGGAATGCGGGCCGGTCCGCAGTATCGCGTGCCGGAAGGCCGGGGTCGTCTCGCTGAAGACGACGTCCAGGTCGAAGACCCCGTGATAGAAGTCGATGAACCGGTCGAGGTTCCCGGTGAGGACAGCGACGTGGTTGACGCCGACGAGCAGAGACATGTGAGATCCTTCGGTCATTCCCGGGCAGGGCAAGGTTCAAGGGTCTTCGTTCAGGGGACGTTTGTTTCGGAGGCGTTTGTTTCGGAGGCGATGCCGCCGGTTGCGTGGGCGGCAGTCGTGGGGGCGGTAAGGGCGACACCTCGGGCCCGGGCGCCTTCGAGGAGGAGCTCGAGGGCGAGAGCGGCCGACTCGGCGGACTCCGTACCGTCCATCTCCCAGAAGTCGCGCAGGGTCTGCCAGGTGGACGCGGTCGTGAGGAGCTGGACGACCGCGGCGACGCGGCGGGTGTCCTCAGCACCAAGGCCGGGCGCTTCCGCGCGGACGAGCGTGACGGCGGCGCTCTGGCGTTGCTCCCGGCTCGAGAGGCGAGCGAGCAGGCCCTCGGGAGTGAGTAGGAGTTCCCGGATGACCGGGGCTACCGCGTCGAACCCTGGAAAGGCCCGCCGTACGAGCGCGACGGCGCCCCGACCGTCGGTCGGCAGCTCACCGTCGAACCCGATCCGTCGGTTGGCCCAGGCGAAGACCGCGGCAAGCAGCGCTTCCCTTGTGGCGAAGTGCCGGTAGACGGTGCGTTCGGGAACGCCGGCCTCCTTCGCCACCTTCGCGAAGGTGAGGTCCTCCCCGGCCGTAAGCAGGGCGGCCACACCGTCGAGCACGCGTTCGCGCACGACCTCGGAGCGGGCCTCCCGCAGCGACGACTTCATGGCAGTGATGCTGCCAAGTTGGCAGTGACACTGTCAATATCTGTCAGGGAACTGTCGCCCCACCGCGCTGGTGCATGGCGCCGTCACATGGCGAGGATGAGGCGAGGCGTGGTCCCTTCCCCGGCCCCGCCCCCCGGTGCCGCCCTCCGGCCTTCGCCGGTTTCCTGGGGAGCTGGGTGTGGAATCGGGCCGCGTCGGCGGCCAGGGCCTGGGTCAGGCTGGGTCGATGCCGGGCCGGTGGATGTCGACGAGCGGCGCGGGCACGACTCCGCGCATCCCGAAGAGGCGGCCAGATATTTTGAGGTGCTGCCCGTTTCTCGGACACCGGTGTAGTCGGACTACATCAGCTTTATGCTGCTTCCTTCCCTTCGGTCTGGGTTGCGTGGTATGCGCGCTCGATGTGTTCTGGGGTGCGGTAGTCGAGAGCAGAGTGGAGTCGTTGCCGGTTGTAGAAGACCTCGATGTATTCGGCGATCGCCGTACGCGCGGCGCGGCGGGTCGGATAGGTTTCCCGGTGGACGAGTTCGTTCTTGAGTGTTCCGAAGAACGACTCCGCGGCGGAATTATCCCAACACACTCCGGTGGCCCCGACCGATGGGCGTACACCGTGGCTTTTCAGGACGCGATGGTAGGCATCCGATGTATCTTGACCGAATTCAACCGGTCGTCGCAACACCGGCCTGTTGGAGTGAGAGTAGCTGGTTGTTCATCGCTTCGGTGGGGGTCTTCCAGCGGAGGGTCTTGCGGGGCCGGTCGTTGAGGGTCGCGGCGATGGTGGCGAGTTCGTGGCGGGTCCAGCGGGACAGGTCGGTGCCTTTGGGGAAGTACTGGCGTAGCAGCCCGTTGGTGTTCTCGTTCGTGCCGCGCTGCCAGGGGCTGTGCGGGTCGGCGAAGTAGACCCCCAGGCCCGTGTCGGCGGTCAGCGCGGCGTGCCCGGCCATCTCCGTGCCGCGGTCCCAGGTCAGGGTCCGCCGTAGCTGCTCCGGTAGCACGGCGAACGCCCGGGTGATCGCGTCCCGGACAGCGTCGGCACCGCGGCCCGCCAGCGCCGGACCGTTCTTCACCCGCGGCTGGTGGCCGTAGCCGTCCATGCGGGGCAGGTGCAGCAGGACCGTGAGCCGGGTGGTGCGCTCGACCAGCGTGCCGATCGCGGACCGGTTCAACCCGATGATCAGATCTCCTTCCCAGTGCCCCGCGACCGCCCGGTCCGCGGCCTCGACCGGCCGGGCCCCGATCCGCACCTCGGGGGTGACCATGCCGTCGCCGCGCCGTCCGGCCCGCGCGCGGGGCACCCGCAGCGCGCGGCCCGTGCGCAGACACGCGACCAGCTCACGGCGCAACGTCCCCCGCCCCTCGATGTAAAGGGCCTGGTAGATCGCCTCGTGCGAGATCCGCATCGTCGGGTCGTCGGGAAAATCGACCCGCAGCCGCCGCGAGATCTGCTCCGGGCTCCACGCGCTGACCCAGCGGCGGTCCTGGCGGTGCGGCTTGTTCCTGCCGGTGAACGGCGCCGTCCACGGGCCGGGCACCACCGTGCCGTCGCCGCGCCGGACCGGCCCGGCCGGCCCGGCGAGCCGGTCCTGCACGTAGCCGCGCAGCCGCTCGTTGCCTGCGAGCCTGGCAGTCTTGGGCCGGGTGGCCCGGCGGTCTCGATGCCACTGCGCGAGCGTGGCCCGGTAGACCAGCGTCCCGCCGCGGGTGCCGGCGTTACGCCGCAGCTCCCGCGACATCGTCGACGCAGGCCGACCCAGGCCCCGCGCGATCTGGCGGATGCTGTCCCCGCGGGCACGACCCAGGGCGATCTCCTCCCGCTCCGCGAACGACAGATACCGCCCCGACGGGGCGGGGAAGTCCGAAGGGGGCATCCCGCCACAGTTGCGGAACCACCGGGTCCCGACCGCCGGCGACACGCCGGCCGCGACACCGGCGTCCTCGCTGCTCAGCCCCCGCGCGATCGCCACCCAGAACCGCTGCTGATGCTCCCACCGTGCCACCGGCGGCCGCCCCGGCGAGCACATCCCCGCCCGCCCCGTGACCGTCTCGGTCCAATCCGCCGGCCGCCCCATTCCCACACCTCCGGATCGAGGTGTTGCGACGACCAGTTGAATCCGCC
>NZ_UBIZ01000612.1:0-252 GCF_900465275.1 Parafrankia sp. Ea1.12
CCGCCGTCGATGATCGCCACGATGACGCCCCTGCCGCGGCTCACCCGGTGGGCCTCGGCGAGCCGGAGGCTCTCGTGGTACCACTGCTCGTTGGTGGACGAGAACCCGCTGGACGGCAGCCCGCCCGCCGGGCAGCAGCACCGCCGTCAGCACCGCCGTCAGCACCCCGCCGGCGACTCCGGCGGCCGGGCGCCGCCCGGCCCGGGCCCCGCTGGCGCCGCCTCGGTGACCCATCACTACGTGACCTGCCTT
>NZ_UBIZ01000611.1:0-4410 GCF_900465275.1 Parafrankia sp. Ea1.12
GCACCTCACACTTCAACACTCACCGACCCCACCGCTTCCTCAGCCAGCACCCACCCGACTTGCCCCCTGCAGTCGCCCCGCCCCTGGGTCCGCCGTCCGGCGCACCCGCATCCTCGGCGGCATGATCAACGAGTACCGCAACGCGGCCTGACGACCCCCGCAGACGATCACCTCGGCCGCAAAAGACCAGCTCACAGGCCGAAACCCGAATTTTGGAGCCCCGCAAGGTCCACCTCACCCCGCTTCGCGGCCTCGGCGATCAGGCCCTCCAGCAGGGCTTCGAGGACGCCGGCATTCCTCCACTGCCAGAAGCGGTTGTAGACGGTCAGTCAGGCACCGAACTCCCTCGGTATCTCCCGCCACTGCCCGCCCGTCCTGAACCGCCAGACCACGCCCTCGAACTGCAGCCGCAACCGCTCGGGATACGGGCCCTACCTGCCGATCGGCAGGTAGGGCCCGATGAACTCCCACTCCTCGTCCCTCAGTTGCACCCGCGTCATACACGACGATCTACCGGATCAGGCCCCGCCACGAGAGCGAATCCCACCAACAGATCAAGGACTAGCCTCCCGTCAACTATCAGCCGGAACCGAAACGTCAAGAATCAGCTGGGACTGGACAACGGGCCTGGGACCGCGCTGCACGGCCTATCGTGTCGGCGGGTGGACAGCTGATGGATCTGGATCCGGTTGTCCGTTCTTCACCAGCTCGTCCGTTCCCGCTGCCCGGTCAGCTCGCGGGGACCGTTCTCGGTTCCCAGGAGAAGACGCCCGGAGCGGTGGGGTCGACGGTCACCCGCAGCCAGGTGGCGGCGGTGGACCCGAAGGTCTCCAGCCGGGTCAGGTTGGCGACGCCGGCGTACGCCGGCTCCACCTCGTAGACGTGCTCGTCGCCGTGCACCAGGAGGACCGGCTTACCGTAGGCGCGGGTCTGGTCGACGATGCGCTGCCGGATCTCGGCGAAGCCGGGGGTGTCGAGCGGTTCGGCCTGCATCAGGAGCAGCACGCCCGCCGCCCGGGTGCGGTCGGCGGTCTCGAAGGCTCCGTCGATCCAGTCCAGCGCGGCGGCCTTGCGGGCCTCGAACTCGGCCAGCCGAACGGTGGGCTGGTCGCCGCCGGGCAGCTGGGCCCACGGTTCCAGATCGTTCTCGCTGCCGACGACGTGCACCGCCGCGAAGACGACCCGGCCCTCCGTGAAGCGCACGTTCTCGACGTAGGCCGGGTGGGCGGCGTCACGGGCCTGGGTGAACACCGGCATCGGGTGCTGTCCGAGCGTCTTGCCCGGGTCCGGGAAGAAGACCTCGCGCACCGCCTCCAGCCGCTCGGTCGGAAGGTAGCCGCCCGCGGCGGTGCGGTGGCAGTCGGTCCACTCGTTGTCCCCGGGCGTCAGGACGAACGGGTCGTCGAACGTGCCGAACAGCGCGGCCAGGTCGGCGAAGCGGGCGTCGTCGCAGGTCGAGGAGCCGTTCTTGACGTCGCCGGCGTGCAGCACCAGGCGCACGTCCGGGTCTGTGTCGATCGTGTCGACGAGGGCCGGGAAGGCCGCCCGCTGGTCGTCCCCGTAGGGCGTGTCGCCGAGCAGTGCAAAGGTGAAGCCGGGGCCGGTGGGGCCGCTGCCGGGACCAGCGGCCTGTCCGGCACCAGCCGGGAGCAGCCCGGCGGCGAGGGCCGACCCGACGGCGAGGGAAGCCAACATCTTTCGTCGCATGCCGCGACTCTTCACCGCCACGACCACCCGCCGATGACAGCGGTCTTTCCGCCGAGCGACCGCTCGTCAACCAGTCCGGAATGGCCGCGACCATGCGGTTGCTGAGCGCATAGGCGGCGCATAGGTGGTAGATCGGTAGCGTCTCCCAGCCGCGCGTTGTCGGCATCGACGACAGCGCGACGTTGCCCCAGTCGACATCCCACCGCGGGATGCGCTTCAAGATCTCCTCGAGGCTTCCGTCGGATGTCTCACCTGCCGCAAGCCTCACCTCACCTGCCAGCCGCTTAGGTGGCTCTTCAGCAGCCTCATGCGTAGCCGGCGGTCCAGACCCGGTCCGGTGCCGGTGCGGTGAAGTCCCGTCCGGCCAGGTCCGGCGGCAGGTGCGCGTCCCGGTCCCGGCGGGTCAGGCTGACCCTGCGGCGGCGGTGAACACCCTGTAGGCCAGCCTGCCCCAAAGAGCCCAGGCGTGAACAGGAACGGGTCACCTTCAGTCCGGACGGGTTTGACAACGCCCGCCCGAGCCTCCACGGTTAGTTACATGAGTAATGGACCGACGAACCGCGGCGCGCGGTGGTCGGCGTGAAGGACGACGGACGGCCGCTGTTCCTCCAGATCGCCGAGCAGATCGAGAACTCGATCGTCGACGGGAGCCTGGCCGCGGACACGCAGGTGCCCTCCACCAACGAGCTCGCGGCCTTCCACCGGATCAACCCGGCGACCGCGGCCAAGGGCATCAACCAGCTCGTCGCCGACGGGATCCTCTACAAGAGACGAGGCATCGGCATGTTCGTCGCCACGGATGCCCGCGCGCAGCTGCTGGAGCGGCGGCGCGGGGACTTCACGCGGCAGTTCCTCGCCCCGCTGATGGCGGAGGCGGGCAAACTCGGCATGGACGCCGAGGAGATCAAGAAGCTGATCGACGTCTGGGAGCCCGAACGATGAACGTCGTGCGGATGGCCGGGGTGACCAAGCGCTACGGCGACGTCGCCGCGCTCGACGGCGTGAGCCTGGAGCTGGCCGAGAACACGATCCACGGTCTGCTGGGCCGCAACGGGGCCGGGAAGACAACGGTGATGCGGATCCTCACCGGGCAGGCGTTCGAGACCGGCGGGGAGGTGGAGGTCTTCGGGCAGCACCCGTACGAGAACGCCGACGTGCTCTCGCGGGTGTGTTTCATCAGGGAGAGCCAGCACTACCCGGACAAGTTCCGGGTCAGGCACGCGCTGCGGGCCGCCGAACTGCTTTACCCCCACTGGGATCCGGCGTTCGCCGCGGCACTGCTGGCGGACTTCGCGGTACCGGTCGACCGGCTGCTCCGCAAGCTCTCGCGCGGGCAGCTGTCCGCGGTCGGGGTGATCATCGGGCTGGCTTCGCGGGCCCCGCTGACCCTGTTCGACGAGCCCTACCTCGGCCTCGACGCCGTCGCGCGGCAGCTGTTCTACGACCGGCTGCTGGCCGACTACGCCGAGCACCCGCGCACGGTCGTGCTCTCCACACACCTGATCGACGAGGTCAGCGACCTGATCGAGCACGTCGTGCTGCTGGACGCGGGCCGAGTGCTCATCGACGCCGAGGCCGAGACGCTGCGCGGCGAAACCGTCGCGGTCACCGGCCCCGCCGGCGCCGTCGAGCGCTTCGTCGCCGGCTACGACGAGCTGCACCGGGAGCAGGTCGGCGGCTCCCTGCGCGTCACCCTCGCCGGCGCCGGGAACCGGCTCGAACCCGGGCTGGACTTCGAGCCGGTCTCGTTGCAGCAGCTCGTCGTCCGCACCACCCAACGCAACCGCCGGCCGGTCGCCGCCGGGAAGGAGTCCTGATGCCCCGCGTGCTCGACGTCGTCCGGATCCAGCTCGTCCACTGGCCCGCGCTGCTGGGCTACCCGCTGCTCGCGCTGGCCGCGATGCCGCTGCTGGGCTGGGGCATCGACGTCTCGAACGGCGAAACCGCGCGCGGCGCACACGAGATCTACCTGCTGCCGATGCTGTTGGGCGCGATCGCCTCCGCGCACCTGCAGACGATGACGCAGGTGTTCCCCTTCACACTGGGGCTCGGCGTCACCCGCCGGGCGTTCGCCGCGGCCACCGCACTGGTCGTCCTCGGCCAGGCGCTGCTCCTCGGGCTCGGGCTGGTGGCGTTCGACATCGTCGAGCGGCTGACCGGCGGCTGGGGACGGGAGACGCGGATCTTCGGGCTGGACGTGCTGGGCCACGGCAACCCGCTCGCGCTGTGGCTTGTCTACAGTGGACCGCTGGTCGCGGTGTCCGCGATCGGGGTGCTGGCGGGGGTGGTGTTCCAGCGCTGGCGTCATACCGGGATCTACCTCACCATTTTCGGCAGCGTCGTGCTGCTCGTCGCGATGGGTGCCCTGGCGAAGACGCAGAACTGGTGGCCCTCGATCGGGAGCTTCCTCGGTGGCCAGCCCTCGCTCACGCTGTTCACCGCGTATCCGCTGGTGTTCGCGCTGGCGCTCGGCGGCGCGGCGTGGCTGGTGCTGCGGCGCGCGACCGCCTGAGCGGGTCACCGCCAAGTCCCGGGACTTGGCGGTGACCCTGTGGGGCTCCAGAACCCCGATTCGGGCGGTGACCTGCGCGTTTACCCGCCGGACAGGGCCCGCCTCGGGCAGGCTGGATGGTCATGGTGTGGTCGCTGCTCTACGCCCTGACACGCAACGCTCTCGGACTGATGTTGCTCCGCGTGCGTGGC
>NZ_UBIZ01000609.1:0-4735 GCF_900465275.1 Parafrankia sp. Ea1.12
CCCGAACCGGTGCGCCACCACCCACCCTCACAACCAGCCGCCGTCCCCCAACGCCGTGGCTAGGCTTTCCGGTATGGCCTCGACGTCACCCGACGCCGCGCCCGCCCGGTTGCGACATGCCACCCACTGGCTGATCGCGCAGCTCGCCAAACACGCGCAGCGGCGCAGCTCCCACGCCTTCACCGCGCTCGGAGCCCACCCCGCCCACTACGCGCTGCTCGCCGCCCTCGACGAGTTCGGCCCGGCCAGCCAGGCCACCCTCGCCCGCCGCGCCGCCCTCGACCGCGCCGACACCGCCGGACTCCTCACCGACCTGCGCACCCGCGGCCTGGTCGAACGCACCCCCGATGCCACCGACCGGCGCCGCACCGTCATCACCCTCACCGACGAGGGCACCACCCACCTGCACCACCTCGACGCCGTCACCGCCGCGATCGGCGACGATCTGCTCGCCGGCCTGCCCCCCGCCGACCGCCACCAGTTCACCGCCCTGCTGACCCGCCTACTCACCGACCGCCCCCACTGACCACACACCCCCGGCCGAGGCGGGCACCCCGCCCGCAGCGCTCACTGCTTCCACCCGGATCCTCACCGCTCCTCCTGCGGGCCGGTGAGGATCCGGGTGAACGTGACACGAGGCAGTCCCGGCCCGTCGTAGTCCTGTTGGACGGGGACCCCGTCGGCCGTCGCGGCGTCGCCGGGGTCCACCTGGAACCCGAGACCGGTGTGGAACGCCACCGACGCCGCGTTACCCGGGCTGGTCACACACCGCACCCGGGTGCGGCCCCGCGCGGCCGCCAGCGTGAAGAACCGCCGGTAGAGGAACGCCCCGACACCGCGGCGGCGCAACGCCGGATCAACCCCGACGAAATGAATGTAGGCGACCTCAGGCTGCGACTGGGACAGGAAACCGATCAGGAACGCCACCAGCGCACCGTCCGGCCGTTCCACCACGAAACTGCTGTCGGTGAAATGCTGGAAGAACAACCGGGGGAGCAGCAGGCTGCGTTCCCGCGACCCGGCGGCACCCCCGAAACCCGCCCACCAGACGTCCAACACGGCCAGCACCCGCCGCTGATCCTCGGGGATGGGAGAGCGCAGCAGCAGACCGCCGGGAAGGCCGGCACCGTCGGGAAAGTCGTCGATCACCGCGCAATCCTGACCGCGGCCCGCCCGCCCACGCCAACCCATTTCCGCTGGCCGGTTCCGCTTCCGCCAGGTCAGGCCGGGTCAGGCTGCTCCTGGTGGGTGGTGCGTGCCAGGCGGCCCGGCCGCGGGCCGGCGTGGGCGCGCAGGGTGCCGTCGGGGGCCCAGATCGCCGAGCGGCCCGCCGTGCGAGCGAAACCACCGCCGGTGGGACCGGCGAAGCTGGTCATCGCGACCCACACCCGGTGCTCGGCGAGGACCCGCCGTGCCCGCCGCGCTGTCGTCGGTGACGCTGTTGCGCCGGCTCGGCCATGACTCCCGCAAGAACCGGCTGTACCGGGCGTTTCGCGAACTCGGCCGTGCGGTGCGCACCCTGGTCCTGCTGCGTTACCTGTCCGAACCTGAGCTGCGGGAGAGCATCACGGCGATGATGAATAAGGTCGAGGCGTTCCACGGCTTCGCCGCCTGGTTGATGTTCGGTGGCGACATCCTCGGCCACAGCGACCCCGACCACCACGAGAAGATCGTCAAGTTCAAACGAGCTGATCGCCAACTGTGTGATCTACCAGACCGCGCTGGACATCACCGGCGTGGTCAACCAGCTCGTCGCCGAAGGCCAGGTGGTCGACCCCGACGACCTGGCCACCATCTCCCCCTACATCCGGGAGAACATCCGCCGGTTCGGCGAATGCGTCCTCGACACGACCACGCCCGAACCGGCAGTCACCACCCGGCTCGATATCGTCCTGGATAGCTGAGCGACCCGGATAGGGCATCGACACCGCACCGGGAACCTCCTCTAAACTCTCCCCGCACCATTCCTACGGCTCGTCCGGCTCGTCATAAGGCAAGACCAGCTGATCCGGACCCACGCCGACGGCGCGGGGTGCGATACCCCTTCGCCCTGATCCTGACAATCGCGGTGTGCGATGCTCAGCGGCGCCCGGTCGTTCGCGGCGATCGGGGAATGGGCCGCGGACCTGCCCGCGGACGCCCGGGCCGGCCTGGGGCCGGCCGGGCGGGTGCTGGTACGTGTGGACCGTACGGCGTTGGAAGCCGCGATCGGGGCCTGGATCCAGGCCCGGCTGGACGCCGTCGACACCGCCGCGCACCGGCCGACACGGCGCCACCGGGTACGGCGGGTACTCGCGGTGGACGGGAAGGCGATGCGTGCCACCCGGCACGGCACCCACCCCGTGCACCTGCTCGGCGTTCTCGACCACGCCCGCGGCGTGGTCCTGGCACAGGTCGACGTCGACGAGAAAACCAACGAAATCCCTTTGTTCTCCACGGTTCTCGACCAGATCCCCGACCTGACCGACGTCCTGGTCACCGTCGATGCGATGCACGCGCAGACCGCGTACGCCGACTACCTCCACGGCCGCGGAGCACACCTGTTGGTCACCGTGAACCGTCTACGCGATCTGCACCCTGCCCGCCGAGGACGCCCTACCGGCCGAACTCGCCACTTGGATCCGCGGCCACTGGTCCATCGAGGTCCGCCTGCACTGGGTCCGTGACGTCACCCTGGGTGAAGACCTCCACCGGGCCCGTACCGGCAGCGGCCCCCAGGTCATGGCCACTCTCCGCAACCTAGTGATCAGTCTGCTCCGGTTCGCCGGCTTCACCAACATCGCCCGAGCCCTACGCCACCACGCCCGCCACCCCGACCGGGCGATCACCCTCGTGACCAGCACAAACACGACTTTGCAATGACCCTGGGCAGCGCCCGGGGGCCGTAGTAGGGCGTCGGGACGCCCGGCCGTGTCCCGCCGGCGTACATCTCCCACACTCTCGGGTCCGGCCCGGAGTAGCGTCCACTCCGGGCCGGGTGCGGGAGACCTCCTGTGCCAGCTATAGCGGGCACGCCGGACCTGCGGCGAGCGGATCACCTCGAACACGCTGCTTCGGGTCACCGTCGCCCCGCACCTGTCTCACGCAGGGCGAAGGCACGGTGCCCGTCTCGTAGCAGCGGTGGCGGTCTTCCTCTCAGCTGCCCGTGCCGTCGGCGCAGAGGCGTTCGCGGACGACCTGGAACGCGTCGCCGGCCGGGTTGATCTGGACAAATGCGTAGCAGCTGAGCGGCTGGCCGGCGTTGGTACTCAGGTCGACTGGTTCGATCAGGCCCCCCGCGTCGTAGTCGGTCACACCCCGTAGTGCGCTGATGAAACCCTCACGGGTGGGGCAGTCGCCAGCCAGTTCGAGTCCGCGCAGGAACAGGTCGGTGTAGATGAAGGCGCGCATTGCGAACTGCTGCTCAGGCTGGATGGTCTCCGGCGCGAAGCGCGTCATCGCGTTGCGGTAGCGGTCGATGGGGGCACCGCCGGCCTCGAAGGGGCGGAAGTACACGGGGAACGAGACTCCCGCCAGGGCTGGGCCCAGCGTGGGCAACAGGCCGCGGTCGTACCCGGTGAGCGAGACGCTGGTGGCGAGGTTCAGGTTCGCGGCGCGGGTGGCGTGCACGATGGCGGCGAAGTCCTGGGGAGCCGTGAAGCCGATCAAGGAGTCGGCGCCGAAGTCGGCCAGCTTTTGGGCCACCCGGGCTGGGCTGTCACTGCTGCTCGCGTAGGAAATGGTCTCGGTCGTGGCGAGCCCAATCGACCCGAAAGCGGCCTTGTACCGCGAGATGATATCCAACGTGAACGCCGACGCCCCCGTGGTTGCGAAGGCGACCTTCGTGCCGCGGCTGGCCTGGATGTAGCGGCCGACGGTTTCGGGTGAGGGCTCGTACTGGTAGGAGAACAAGTTCTGGTACTTGGCCCAGGCCGACTGGGCGAGACCTACGACGGGGACCCCCTGCGTCGTGAGGCTGTCCAATGAGTCACCGATCGCGGAGGTGGCCGTCACAAGTCCGAAGGCGGACTCACGCCGGAGGAGTTCCTCGGTGACGCGGGCGTTCTGCGATGGGGAGTTCGCGTCGTCGCGCCACTGGTAGACGATGCGGCGGCCGTGTATGCCGCCTTGCTCGTTGGCCAGGCCGATCCTGGCGTCGACCCCGGAGCGGGCCGAGGACAGCGCGGCGCTCGAGTCGGAGACGACGAACCCGAGCTTCACCTGCTCGGATGTGACACCGGGGCTGTTGCAGGCAGCCGCCGCCTCGCCCCCGTCTCCCAGCGTCGAGCAACTGGTCGCGGCGGCCACGAGAATCGTGGCCGCCAACCCTAATGGTCTCGTCAAACTACCTAAGCGCATAAATTTCCCCACAGAAGATAAACGAGGATGGCGGTAGGGCTCGGGGGCGCGGCAAGCCGACCTGGTCGTGCCCGGAACCGCCGCCCCCACCGAGACCTTCATTTCTTACAGATCATCAAGTGATGTGCAGGTCAGGATGGTAGCGACCCTGGCGGGCCGACCCTGGCCCGGCTGTTGCGTTCCGGCAAGGCTGGGCATGCTGGGCGTCTCTGACGGTGCGGGCGAACGTGACGGGATTCGATGCGCAGGCTCGTTCGGCTGCCGGTGAAGCGCCGGGTCTTCGGTCCAGGATCCGTCGCCAATCCAGTCGTATCGGTGAATTTTGCCCTCCGCGAGAGTCGGGGCGGGCACCTTGTCGCGACGCCGCTGCGGACGGTCGGGCGGGGCGGGTGGGAAC
>NZ_UBIZ01000606.1:0-2708 GCF_900465275.1 Parafrankia sp. Ea1.12
CCAGCCACACAGAGAGCAACCCCCACCAAAGTGCCACCCCAAACAACAAAGAACCCCCCAGACACATCACCTGGGGGGTTCGGGGGGCTGGGCCCCCCGAAAGACATCGCGCGGGAGCCCAGGAAGATCCCCCAAAGGGGGATCGACCAGACCGCGCCCGATCGCGTGGGCGTACGTGGTTTCGAACCACGGACCTCTGCCGTGTGAAGGCAGCGCTCTACCACTGAGCTATACGCCCGACTTGGCCTGGTTGGACGCCTGGTCGGGTGCACCCGTATGGGTGTTCCGAGGCCTGGACGGCCTTCCGGAACCGCCCCTCGGCTGGGATGTGTTGCGTCCTCGCTGAGGTTGGACTCAGCTTACACGGACGGGACCGAGTGTCGGACGGGGGGTGGCCGCCGGACGGATGCGGGCATGTCAACCCTCCGGCCGATGGCCGGACAGCGCCGGGTTGACCGGGACTCGCCGTGGTTGAGACGGGTCCGGACAGGGAAGGCTGTGAGTGGCACGGCCTCGGCAGAACGGCCATTGTGCTCGGGGGAACCCTCAGTCGAACGCGGACAGCGATCGTCCGGCCACGTAAGGCCGACGGCCGCGCATACCGCGCCGGCCGGGTCTTCTCGGAGGACTTCGGTCGGGCTTCCTGGGTAGGGCAACTCGCCCGAATCGCCGTAACGGATGTTGTCTTGGCATAACCTTGTTTCCAACGGGACTCAGAGAGGGAACTATCTCGTTACACGGGTGCTCGCCCGCACCACGCACCATGAGAGGCCGCCCGATGACTATTCGTCACGATTCGATCACCGCAGAACTCGCCCTTCGGCTCGTCGTTCCCGGCGGCGCCCCGGTTCCGGTCGCCGCCACCGTCCGATACGAGCCTGCTGACCCTTATGCGGTCAGCATCGGCTTCCGTACCGGCGCCGACGAGGTCGTCGAATGGACATTCGCCCGGCAGCTGCTGAGCGACGGCGTGCGCCGGCCAGCCGGCGACGGCGATGTCCAGGTCTGGCCCGCCGCGCAGTCGGGCGGGCGGATCGTCTGCCTGTCGTTGTCCAGTCCATCCGGTCACGCTCTGTTCGAGATGCCGCGCGCGGAGGTGCTGGCCTTCCTCCGCCGCACGTACTCCGCTGTACCGCTCGGCGGGGAGAGCGACGTCATCGACCTGGATGCCGAACTCGCCCTACTGATCTGGGGCGGCCCCGAGCGGTGATCTCACCGGGGTCGGCACCGTGTCCGACCCCGGCAAACCGGTGCGGGCACTTCCGGCACAGATCAGGCGCACGATCATTCGCCTGGTGGGGAGAACTTCCCCACCAGGCGTTTTGCTGTCCGCGGTCAGCGGGCCGCCGCGATCCGCCGGGTCCGGGCCGCCTCGCGTGGCGGCATGGAGGGACCGGTCCGGCCGTCCCGCCCTGGTGACGAGGCCAGGGCGAGCAGCCGGTGCGCCTTCAGCTCGGTCTCGCGCCATTCCGCCTCCGGGTCGCTGCCCCAGGTGATGCCGGCGCCTGTCCCGAACCAGATCCGCTCGTCGGCGAGCCAGAACGTGCGGATTCCCACCGACAGCCAGCCGCGTCCGCTGTCGGCGTCCACCCAGCCGATGCCGCCGCAGTAGTGGCCGCGCGCCACCGGCTCCAGCTCCCGGATGATCCGCAGCGCGCTCGACTTGGGCGCTCCCGACACCGAGCCGGGTGGGCAGGTCGCGGCCAGCAGCTCGGCCCACCCCACACCCGGCGCCAGCGTGGCCTGCACGGTCGACACGAGGTGAACCAGGCCGGGATGCCGTTCCACCGCGCACAGCGCGGGCACCGTGACGCTGCCGGGCCGGGCGACCCGTCCCAGGTCGTTGCGAACGAGGTCGACGATCATGACGTTCTCCGCGACGTCCTTGTCCCGCAGGTCGGCGACCGTGCGCCCGGTGCCCTTGATCGGGCCGGACCGTACGAGGTCACCCTCCCGCGACAGGAACAGCTCCGGTGAGGCCCCGACGATGCGTACGCCGGCCTCGGGGGCGTCGAGCACCACCGAGTAGGGGGCTGGGTTGCCCGCGGCCAGGACGGTCGCCAGCGCGGCGAGGTCCGTGCCGGCGGGGCCGGGGACGGTGGGCGCGGACAGCAGCCGGCACAGGTTCACCTGGTAGACCTCGCCGGCGGCGATCTCGGACCGGATCGCGTGGACGCCGGCGATGTAGGCCGCGGCGTCCATGCTCGTCGCCCAGTCCGTCCGGGCGGGGCCGCGCCACGGCCCGGCCGCGAGCGCCGTGACGTCAGGCGCCGGGCGCACGTGCCTGAACCGGACGCAGCGGGTACGACCCTCGAAGTCGACGACGACTCCCCAGAAGCCACCGCGGTCGAGCACCCGGAGGTCGTCGTGCACTTCCACGACCCCGGTGGCGAGCCTGCCGCCCGCCAGCAGATAGGACTCCCGGCCGCGAACCCGCGCCGCGACGGGCCCGCCGGTCGCTCGTAGACGCACCTTTGTGCCACTCCTGTCCGTCGAGCCCCCGCGCGTTGTGCCCCCATTCGCCCCAGTCATCCTGATCACCGTATCGCCGTGGTCGCCGTACCCCACGCCCAGGTCACCGTGCGCGTGGCGCCCGGAGACGGCGGAGGTTTTGCCCTGTGCCCCTGTGTACGCGCCTCCGTCCCACCACCCCTGTTCTGCCTACCCCCGTTGTGCGCCGTCCCTCACCAGGTCCGCCCCCACACCGG
>NZ_UBIZ01000603.1:0-4763 GCF_900465275.1 Parafrankia sp. Ea1.12
GCCGCACCTGCCCCCGCCCGCCTTGGCGCCGACGACCGTCCCAGCGACGGCCAGCCCGGTGACGGCCAGCCCGCGGACGACACCCGTCCCGGCGAGGCCGTCGGCCCCGGGGGCGCGTCCCGCGTCGACCGCCCGGCCGGCCTCGATCCGTGGCTCTGGCGGCTACCGCGCGCGGAGTACATCCGCGTTGGTCGGCGGCCTGCTGGTTGCCTGCCTGGTCCTCCCGGGCTGTTCGGGCTCCGGCGACGATGAGGCACCCTCACCGGCCCCGGCGAGCGGCACAGCGGGCACGGGCCAGGGCGGCGCGGCCTCCCCGGAAGCCCCGCCCGCGGGAACGCCGACCGCGAGCCGCACCACCCGCTTCCAGGGAGCGGACGGGGACGTCGAGGTCGGCTTCGTCGGGCTGCGGGTCGACGGCCAACTCGCCCGCCTCGATCTGCTCTTCACGCCGCGCTACGCCAAGGACCCGGGCACCGGCATCACGCTCTACGACATGGCCGGCAGGCGCGACGCCGCTGTCACCCTGGTCGACTCCGTGAACCTGCGCCGCTACACAGTCGTGCGGGACTCCGCCGGAGTGGCGCTGGGCGCCGCCTCGGGAACCACCCGGACCCGCAACAACGTGCCCGTGACCGGCTCGTTCACCTTCGCCGCACCGCCCGCCGACGTGACCACCGTGGACGTCTACCTCAACGACCGGGTGATCGTCGACGACGCCGCGATCACGCGTTGAGCGCG
Organism: Parafrankia sp. Ea1.12; assembly: GCF_900465275.1. Classification (NCBI taxonomy): domain Bacteria; kingdom Bacillati; phylum Actinomycetota; class Actinomycetes; order Frankiales; family Frankiaceae; genus Parafrankia; species Parafrankia sp. Ea1.12. The sequence continues at coordinate 739 of NZ_UBIZ01000603.1, forward strand.
CTCCCGCGGCCCCCCGCCGCGACAGCGACAGCGGCAGTGACGGCGCCGGTGACCGCGATCGCGGGCCGGGCCGCCCGGCTGGCTCTGGTCACCGCGGCGCTCTGGGTGCTCGCCGGGGCGGAGAGCCCGGGGGCCCTCGGCGCCACGAGCGCACCACCGCCCCCGGCCGATGTGCCCGCCGAGGAGATCACCCGTTCGGTGCGCCCGCTCGACGCCGCCGGCTCGGTCCTCACCATCGACCCGGCGGACTCCGTGCTCCCGCTGGTCACCGAGGAACGGTCCGGCGACCGGGTCACCGTCACGATCAGCGCGGACGTCCTGTTCGCCTTCGACTCCGACGATCTGACCGAGGCCGCGCGCACGGAGATCGCCACGCTCGCGGGCCGGGTCGGCCCTGCCACCAGGACGGTCACGGTTCTCGGCCACACCGACAGCCTCGGCACCCCGGCCTACAACGTGATCCTCTCGCAGCGCCGGGCCAACGCGGTCGCGGATCTGCTCCGCCCAGCCGTACCGAGCGGCACGCGCGTCTCGGCTACGGGCCGCGGCGGAGCCGACCCCGTCGCGCCGAACACCCGGCCCGACGGGTCCGACGACGCCGCCGGGCGCGCGCTGAACAGGCGGGTCCAGATCAGCTTCCTGGCCAGCTGACCTCCGCGGGCGCCATCCGTCTGGACCACGCCGGTTCGATTTGACATCTGCATCGACAACCGTTTTCATTTTCCTCATGTCGCCCCTGCCCCTCCGGCCCGCCGCCGGACACCCGTCGGACCAGGCCTCGCGCCCCCGGTCGCTGCCGGTGGCGCGTCCCGCCGCCGCTCTGCTCACCGCGGCTGCGCTCGCCGCCGCGCTGGCGGCCTGCGGCGGCTCGGGTGGGGGCTCCGGCGGCGCGGGCGGCTCGGCGCCACGGGTGGTCGCGACGACCACCTACGCGGCGGATTTCGCCCGCGCCATCGGCGGTGACGGCATCGAGGTCAGGCAGATCCTGCGGCCGGGCGTCGATCCGCATGACTACGAGCCTTCGCCGGCCGATCTCGAGGCGATCGGCTCCGCGGACGTCCTGATCGAGAACGGTGTCGACCTGGAGAGCTGGCTCGACGACGCGATCTCGGCCAGCGGCTTCGACGGCGTCGAGGTCGTGATGGCCGACGGGGTCACCGTCCGGAATGAGCCCGGAGGGGGCACGGACCACGCCGACGAGGGTGCGCATGAGGACGAGCACGCCGGGGGCGACCCGCACATCTGGCACGACCCGCGCAACGCGAAGATCATGGTCACGAACGTCGAGAAGGGGCTCACGGCGGCCGATCCGGAGAGCTCCGCCACGTACCGCGCCAACCTAGCCGGCTACACGACCAGGCTGGACGAGCTCGACCGGGAGAACCAGCAGAAGATCGACACCATCCCGGCGGACCGGCGCAAGCTGGTCACCAACCACGACTCGTTCGGCTACTACGTGGACCGGTACGGCCTGGAGTTCGTCGGGTCGATCATCCCGAGCTTCGACACGTCCGCCGAGCTCTCCGGCCGGGCGATCGACGACATCGTCAGCCGGATCAGGGCGTCCCGCGTCGTGGCGGTGTTCTCCGAGTCATCCCTGCCGCCGCGGACGGCGCAGACCATCGGCCGCGAGGCGGGCGTCCGCGTCGTCGCCGGCGAGGGTGCCCTCTACGCCGACACGCTGGGCCCGGCGGGGTCTGATGGTGCCACCTACCTCGAAGCCGAACGGCACAACACGGATACCATCGTCAACGCCCTCCGGTGAGACAGGACCCACAGCCAGGATCTACAGGATGGACCGGTGGTCGATCATGACCGGTAACGCTCAGGCACCGTGCCTGACCGCGCCGGACGGGCCGGACGGAGCCCCGTCGCCCGTGGCGATACCGACGACCGCGGCGCCGGTGGCGGCAGTGGCGACAGCACTGGCGGCCGACGCGATCGCGCTCCCCGACCAGGTCGGCGCCGTGATCCCGGATACGGCGATTCCGGATGCAGCGATCCCGGGTACGGCCGCGGGCGAGAGCGGCGGCCAGGCCGGGGCCGCTCCCGCCGCACTGTCGCTGGAGCACGCGAGCATCGCCTACGGCAGGGTGCCGGTGCTGCACGGCGTGCACGGCGTCCTCCACCCGGGCCGGACGCTGGCCCTCATCGGGCCCAACGGCGCGGGCAAGTCAACGCTGATCAAGGCCGTGCTCGGCCTGGTGCCCGTGGTCGACGGGCTGATCACGGTGCTCGGACGTCCCCCGGGCGCCGCCCGCCGGGAGGTCGCCTACGTGCCGCAGGCGGACACGCTCGACCCGGACTTCCCGATCTCGGTCGGTCAGGTCGTGCTGATGGGCCGCTACCGCGGGATCGGCTGGATCCGCCGGCCGGGCCGCGCCGACCGGGCGGCGGCGCAGGCCGCGCTGGAGGCCGTCGGGCTGGCCCACCGGGCCCGGGATCGCTTCGGCACGCTCTCCGGAGGGCAGCGCCAGCGGGTGCTGCTGGCCCGCGCCATCGCCGCCCAGCCCCGCCTGCTGCTGCTCGACGAGCCGTTCAACGGCGTGGACGTCGTCTCGCAGGACGCCCTGCTCGCCGCGCTCAGTACGCTGACCGCCGCCGGCACGGCCGTCGTCGTCTCCACCCACGACCTGGCCCTGGCGCAGCTCATCAGCGACGAGGTGTGCCTGCTGAGCGGCCGTCAGATCACGTTCGGACCGCCCGCCGAGGCGCTCACCGCGGAGCCCCTGCGGGCCGCCTACGGCGGCGCCGCGTTGGAGATCGACGGCCGGGGCGTCGTCGTGACCCGCGTGTGACCAGGCCGTGAGCACGCCCGGCGATCTCCTGATCGCGCCGTTCGAGCGGCCGTTCATGTACCGGGCGCTGCTCGAGGTGCTGCTGCTCGGGACGCTGAGCGCCGTGGTCGGGGTCCTCGTCCTGCTGCGCCGGCTCGCCTTCCTCACCGACGCGCTCACCCACGCCGTCTTCCCGGGTGTCGTGATCGGTTTTCTGATCGCCGGCGACTCCGGCATCGTGCCGGGTGCGCTGCTCGTCGCCGTCGCGGCCGCCGCCGGGTTCACCGCGCTGGTCTCCACCCGGCGGGTCACCGAGGACGCGGCCATGGCGATGCTGCTCACCGGCTGTTTCGCCGTCGGTGTCGTGCTGGTCTCGCGCCGGGAGTCCTACACGTCGGATCTCACCGCGTTCCTCTTCGGACGTCTGCTGACCGTCGACTCCACCGACATCACCGTGACCGCGGTGACCGCCGCCGTGGCTCTCGCGGTGCTCGCGCTGATCCACAAGGAGCTGCTGCTGCGGGCGTTCGACCCGGAGGGGGCGCGCGCGGCCGGGTACCCGGTGTGGCTGCTGGACCTCGTCCTCAACCTGGTGATCGCGCTCGTCGTCGTCGCCGCCGTCCGCGCCGTCGGGACGGTGCTGGTCATTGCCCTGATCGTGATCCCGGCGGCGGCGGCCCGGCTGCTCAGCGACCGGCTGGTGGTCATCGTGCTGGCCTCGATCGGGCTCGGGGTCCTCGGCGGCTGGCTCGGCCTGGTCGCCAGCTACGAGGCGTCCGTGCGCCACGAGATCCGGCTCGCCGCCGGCGCGACGGTCGTCCTGGCGCTGGTCGTGATCTACGCGCTGGCTCTCCTCGTCGCCATGCTGCCGCGCCGGTCACGGGGCGCGCGTTCCCGCGAGCGCCGGCAGCGGCGGCCCGCCTCGTCACGCGGGGCGACCTGATGGCGCTGCTCGACTCGCTGGGCGACGGCTACACCCGGCGGGCCCTCCTCGAGGTGCTGATCGTCGGGACGCTGTGCGGCGCCGTCGGCGTGCACGTCGTGCTGCGCCGGCTCAGCTTCCTCACCATGGCGATGACCCACGCGACCTTCCCGGGCGTCGTGATCGCCTCCCTGATCGGGATGAACCTCGTCCTGGGCGCCGGGCTGTTCGGCGTGCTGCTGGTGAGCACGGTCGCCCTGCTCACCGGCACCCCGGGGCACTCGGCCGGCACCGGTCCGGGTGGCGCTGGCCGGGCGGGCACCGGC
>NZ_UBIZ01000602.1:0-5076 GCF_900465275.1 Parafrankia sp. Ea1.12
GGCGGCGTGCCCAGGCGGCGCGCCCCGACAGCGTGCCCCGGCACCGCCCGGACGGGCCGTCCGAAAACGGGCGGCGGGTTCGCGCGGCAGTCAGCGGGAACGCCGTTCACACGGCGGGCCGTGCCGTGCCGGTTCTGCGGGTATGCCGGGTGCCCGGATCGGACGGACCGGGGCCGATCGGTCCCCGGCGGGTTACTGTGACGATCGGAAGCGGGACCGGCGGCGGGCCCGGCGGGCGGCGGGGGCGCGTCAGCGCCCGACCGGGTGTCCCGGGCCCGGTCGGCGTCCTCCCGGAACGACGCGTCAGTGCTGACGGAGGCTCAGGAAGAAGTGGACGTCGAGGAGACCCCGCTGCCCGGGATCGGGCTGCGGCACGACTTCAGTACCCGCTCGGGCCGCCGGCTCGGCGTGGTGAGCCGCCACGACGGACGTCGTGACCTGGTCATCTACGATGCGGAGGATCCGGACGCATCCCGCGAGTCGATAACACTCACCCCGGAGGAGGGGGACGTGCTCTCCGAGCTGCTCGGCGCTCCGCACATCGTGGAGAAGCTCGCCGACCTCTCGCGCGCGTTCGCCGGGCTGGTCGGCGAGCAACTCGAGATAACCGCGGGTTCCCCGTACGCGGACCGCACGCTCGGTGACACCCAGGCCCGCACCCGCACGGGCGCGTCCATCGTCGCCGTCGTCCGCGACCACGAGGTCCTCGCCTCGCCGCGGCCGGACTTCCAGTTCCACCCCGGGGACATCGTGGTCGTCGTCGGCACCCCGGAGAACACCGCGGCCGTCGCCCAGCTCCTGCGCACGGGCTGACGGAGAACGGGCGACCGACGACACGTGCACGACACGGCGACGACCTTCCTCGAGCTGGGTGCCGTCCTGTTCGTCCTGGGGGTGCTAGGCCACTTTGCGTTGCGGGTCGGTATCTCACCGATCCCGCTGTACCTCATCGGTGGTCTCGCCTTCGGGCACGGCGGTGTCCTGCCACTGGGCGCCAGCGAGGACTTCATCGAGATCGGCGCCGAGATCGGTGTCATCCTCCTGCTGCTGACACTCGGCCTGGAGTACACCGCCGAGGAGCTCCTGCACGGCCTGCGAAGACAGGCCCCAGCCGGGGTGCTCGACCTGACGCTCAACGCCGCCCCCGGCGTGGCGGCCGCGTTCCTGCTCGGCTGGGGGCCGCTGGCGGCGGTGGTCATGGGCGGCGTCACCGCGATCTCCTCGTCCGGGATCATCGCCAAGGTCCTGGGGGATCTGGGCCGCATCGGTAACCGGGAGACCCCGGTCGTGCTGTCGGTGCTCGTGCTCGAGGACCTCGCGATGGCCGTCTACCTGCCGGTGGTCACCGCGTTGCTGGCCCATCACACCGTCGCCCGGGGCTCGCTGACAGTCGGGGTGGCGCTGGGTGCGCTCGTCGCCGTCCTGTACGTCGCGCTGCGGCACAGCGACAAGGTCACCCTGCTCGTCTTCAGCCCGACCGCGGACCGCAACGACGAGGTCCTGCTGCTGCGGTCGCTGGGGCTGACCCTGCTCGTCGCCGGCGTCGCCCAGCGCATGCAGGTCTCCGCCGCGGTCGGCGCGTTCCTGGTCGGCATCGCGCTGTCCGGGCCGGTCGCGGAGAGCGCGCACGAGGTGCTGACGCCGCTGCGCGACCTGTTCGCCGCCGTGTTCTTCGTGTTCTTCGGCCTGCAGACCGATCCGGTCGAGATCCCGCCCGTGTTGCTCGCCGCGTCCCTGCTCGCGCTCGCCGGCGTGGCGACGAAGATCGTGACCGGATGGTGGGCCGCGCGGCGCGCGGGCATCGCGACGATGGGCCGCTACCGCGCCGGCGCCGCGCTGGTCGCCCGCGGCGAGTTCTCGATCGTCATCGCCGGGCTGGCGGTCGCCGCCGGAGTGAACCCGCAGCTCGGGCCGCTGGCCGCGTGCTACGTCCTGCTGATGGCGGTACTCGGCCCGCTGGCGGCGCGGTTCGTCGAACCGGTCGTGCGAACGATCCGCCGCTGGTCACAGGCCCGCAGGCCACCGGATCCCGCCACCGCGCGCGGCGCGTGACCGCCTTGCCGCGGGCCGTGTGACCCGCGGCTGGGCGCCGGCGCGCGAATCTCGGCCGGGCTGGCGGGATTCACCCGACGATGTTTGGCAGGATGACGCTCCATGAGTGGACTTCTCGAAGGCAAGCGCGTTCTCGTCACCGGCGTCCTGACCGAGGCGTCCATCGCGTTCAGTGTTGCTCGCATCGCCCAGGAGCAGGGTGCCTCCGTGGTGCTCACCGGGTTTGGCCGCGGCCTGTCCCTCACCCGCCGGATCGCGCGCCGCCTACCCACCGAGCCGCCGGTCGTCGAGCTCGACGTGACTGACGAGGAGCATCTCGCCGAGCTCTCCGCGAAGGTCCTCGAGCACGTCGACGGCCTCGACGGGGTGATGCACGCGATCGGGTTCGCGCCGGAATCGGTGCTGGGCGGCAAGCCGTTCGTCGAGGCGGCCTGGTCGGAGGTCGGTACCGCGCTTCAGGTCTCCACCTGGTCGCTCGCGTCCCTGACCCGCGCGACCATGCCGCTGTTCGGCGAGCGCGCCAGCATCGTCGGCCTGGACTTCGACGCCTCGGTCGCCTGGCCGTCCTACGACTGGATGGGGGTCGCCAAGGCCGGGCTCGCCTCCGCCGCCCGCTACCTGGCCCGGGACCTCGGCCCCAGCGGAGTGCGGGTGAACCTGGTCGCCGCCGGCCCGCTGCGCACGATGGCGGCCAAGAGCATCCCCGGGTTCAGCAAGTTCGAGGAGGTCTGGGGCACCCGGGCACCGCTCGGCTGGGACATCGCGGACACCACGCCCGCGGCGCGCGCCTGCGTCGCCCTCCTCTCGGACTGGTTCCCCGCGACGACGGGCGAGATCGTGCATGTCGACGGCGGCTTCCACGCGGTCGGCGCCTGACCTCCGGGACGGCGCCCCACGCAGCCCTGGCCGGCCCCTGAAACCACAGCCCGGCCGCGGGGCCGTGAAACCGCGGCCCGGCGGTGGGGCATCGGAATTCCATCAGTTCAGTTATCTCTTCACTGCCTCGCCTCCTCGCCCTTTTGTGGCGGTCTCGCCGTTTCCGGAGCGGATTCGGGGTCTGGGGCTCCGGAAAGGACGAGGAGCCGAGGAAAGGGCGAGGAGGGGCGAGGGTCAGCGGGCGGCGTGGCGGGTGGCGGCGGAGGCGGTGCCCAGCCAGGTGTGCGGGTTGCCCTCCCAGCACCAGCCCAGCTTCGGTGCCCGGCCCGAGATCCACATCGCCGGCACGCGGCGGTCGCCCCGGCGTGATCCGGACAGCATGAAACAGTTGTTCTTCTCCAGCGCCTCGGGGAAGTGGGTGACCACCGCGATCCCCTCGTGGATCGTCAGCGGCGAGCGCCCGCGCTCGAGGATCGGTGGCAGCGCGTCCGCGGGCCGGATGCCGCGGAACTCCTCCCCGCGCTCGACGTCGGTGAGCAGGTACACACCCGCGTGGGGCACGTTCAGCTCCGGCAGCGGCCGGTAGGGCGCGAGGCCCTCCTCTCCGTGGTTGCGGTCGACGGTCCCGGTGTCGGCGCGCCCGGCGAGCGTGAGCAGCGGCACGATCTCCTCCGCCCGGACGAGCTCCCCCGACACAACCAGGACGAAGGGCATCCACGACCGGGTCGCGGGCCGGAACGGGCCGGGCACGGCGGCGTGGGCGACCGTCCGCAGCGGCTCGCAGAGCGCCTCGAAGTCGGCCGGAGACATCCCCGCCAGCTCGGGGTACCCCAACCGCACCAGGCCGGCTACCTGCCTGTTGAACGCCTGGTCGAGTGGATCGGGCCAGCCACCGGTTCCTTCCGTGATCGGGTCGACCTCGTCGGTTCGCACGGCGGTGCTCAACGTCGCGGTGCGGCTCGGCATGCGGCATCCCCTCGGCTTTCGGTGGGTTGGGTGGCGTCGTACGACCCCGTTTCCCGGCACCGGTCCCGGTGCCGGATCTCGGACGTCCCACCCTCAACGCCGAGCGTTCCCAACGGGTTCCGAGCGCTGTCGGGACGGGCTGGCCGGGTCGAGCCAGTCGATCCGGGTGTCTCACCCGACGGCTGACGCGTCCCGGCCCGGCAGGCGGCGGCTCAGTACGCGGCGGCCTCGTCGATCAGGTCGAGCGCGGCTCCGACGATGGTCGCGGTGTCCACCGGGGCACCCGCGCCGCCGGCGGCGGGACCACCGGGGGAGCGGGGATCGGCCGGCGCGCTCGGGACCTGCGCGGTCTGGCCCGGGGCGGTCGGGATCGGGGCGGCCGAGCCGAGTGTCGTGACGTGCTCGCCGTGCACACCGGCGAGGAAACCCAGCGTCCGCGCGTCGCCGTCGACCACGGTCAGCAGCGGGCCGCGGCGGTTGGGTGGGAAGAGCTCACCGAGGACGGCGTCGTCGCCGTCGGCGAGTCCGCGCCGGGCCTGTAGCGCGTCGAAGAGCAGGTCCGGGGACGTCACGCAGACCACGCCGATCTCCCGGCGCAGCCCGGAGCTCAGCTCGTCGGCGGCCCGCAGCACCTCCGGCATGACGGCGCCCATCCCGACCAGGGTGAGCGGCGCGGACGGCTCGCCCGGGCGCAGCCGGTACCCGCCGGCCAGCACCGCCGCGCGACGCCGCCACCAGCCGGCGGCGTCGCCGGGCAGCCCGGCGAGCCGCTGGTCGACGGGCCGCGCGCTCAGCCGGATCAGGCTGGACGCGCCGTCGACGCGCCCGAGCCGGCGCAGCGCCTCGAGCAGGCACCAGACCAGGTCCTGCGCGAAGGCCGGCTCCCAGCAGGCGATACCCGGGACGCCGATCGCGCCGTGGCGCCACCCGCCCGGGCGCACCGGGTCGACACCGGTGTCCGCGACGGTCAGCAGGGAGCGTCCGTCGGCCGCCCCGCCGGCGGCCCATCCGGGCAGTACCCGGGTGACCGACATCTCGTCGCTCACCCCGATGGGCAGCAGCGGAAGACCCAGCCGGCTCCACGCCACGCCGAGCGAGGCCAGCACCCCACCGAACGCGCCGGCGGACAGGCCGCCGGCCACATGCCGCCCGCCGCCGGAACGAGCCCCCTCCGGCCCCGGC
>NZ_UBIZ01000601.1:0-252 GCF_900465275.1 Parafrankia sp. Ea1.12
TTCCATGTCGTTCAGCTCGCCAACAAGACGCTCAATCTGGTGCGCCGCCGTCTCACCCGAAGCGTCCGCGGCCGGCGTGGCCGGACCACGGAGTGGAAGGCCCGGCGCAAGCTGCTGCGCAACCGCGAAGACCTCACCGACGCTGAGTTCGAGCGGATGTGGAACCCGCTGATGGACCAGGGCCCGATCGGCCAGGCGCTGCTGGTGGCCCGAGATCGAAGCCTTCCTGAACACCGGCATCAGCAATCTGGG
>NZ_UBIZ01000600.1:0-5169 GCF_900465275.1 Parafrankia sp. Ea1.12
CCACCGTCCTGGCCGCTCAACGCCGCGAACGCACCCGCGTCCGCTCCGAACGCCAACAACGCTGGGGCCGACCACGATCACACGCCGCCTGAACCGAACCAGAGAACATTCGTGGCCAGCGCACTAGTGCCATCCGGTGACGGATCGTGGCGGTTCTGGCACCCTTGGGCGGGTGAGCGCGGTTACGGGGGCAACGACGTCGGCCGATGGCCCGCCGTCTGGAGGGCGGGACGGCCCGGTCGACTTCTTCATCTCGCACGCCAGCTCGGATTCGGACTGGGCCGAGTGGGTCGCCGCGACGGTGCAGGACGCCGGCTACAGCGTCGAGCTTGACGTGTGGCACTGGACCGCGGGAACCGGGTTCGTGGAGTCCATGAACGCGGCACTCAATCGAGCCGGACGGGTGCTCGCGCTGGCCAGCCCGGACTACTTCGCCCGGACGTGGACGAAGGCGGAGATGAACGCCGCGTTCGTCCAGCAGGCGAAGGAGGAAGGCTTCCTGGTCCCAGTGCTGATCCGGGCCTGCACCGAGGACGAGTACCCGCCCCTGCTGAAGCCGCTGATCCGCATCGAGCTGGCTGGCCTCGACGAGACCACCGCTCGCGCCCGACTACTGGGCCAGCTCGCCGGCCGACGTCATCGTCCGGCTGGGATCACCTTCCCATTCCCAGGCCCGGCGGTACCGCCCGGGCTCGCCCGGGGCGGGGTTGGGCCGCCCGCGGTGTTCCCGGGCCGGCTGCCTCCGGTCTGGGGGCCAGTGCCGGCGCGGAACCTGTTCTTCACCGGCCGCGACAACTTGCTCGCCGACCTGCACAACCGGCTCACCGCCGGGCCGGGCCGGATGACGGTAGCAACGCTGCAGGGGTTCGGGGGAGTCGGCAAGACCCAGCTGGCTATTGAATATGCCTGGCGCTACGCCGCCGATCTCGACGCCGTCTGGTGGGTCGACGCCGAAACCCTAACCTCCCTGACGTCAGGTCTGGCCGGCCTGGCCACCGCCCTCAGTGTCGGCGCCGGAACCGAACCTGAACGCGCCTCCGCGGCACTCGCCGAACTCGGCCGTCGACGCAACTGGCTCCTCATATACGACAACGCCATCGATCCAACCGCCATCGCGGGCCTCCTTCCGCCTCGGTCGGGCCGGCTGATTGTGACCTGCCGTGACGAGAGTCTGCGCCGGGTCGTCGGCGACCTGCTCGGCGTCGCCGAGTTCACCCGCGACGAATCGATCGCCCTTCTGCGCCACCACGTCCCCGATCTGTCCGACACGGCGGCTGACCAGCTAGCCGAGGCGCTCGGCGACCTCCCCCTCGCCGTCGACCAGGCCGGCGCCTTCCTCGCCACCACCGGCATGAACGTCCACACCTACCTGGCTCTACTCGCCGACCAGCCCCAGGTACTCCTGGCCGACGACACTCCGCGGCACCTAGGCCTGGCCAAGACGGTTTCCGCTGCGTACACCCAGCTGGCCACCGAGAATCCGTTCGCCGCAGCCCTGCTTGATCAACTCGCCTTGCTCGCCCCCGAACCCATCCCTCTCGCCGCAATCCCAACCGGTGACGTCCAGCCTGTCCGTGGCGCCCTACTGGTCGCGGGCCCTCTCGCCACCCACACCGCCCTCGCCGCGATCAGCCGCTACGCCCTCGCCCGCCGCACCGGCACCAACCTGCAGATGCATCGCCTCGTCGAGGCACTAGTCCGCGTCCTTGCGTACGACCGGACTCACCAGATCCTCGAAGCAACATTGGGCCTTCTCGGCACGGCTGATCCGGGCGACCCAACCAATCCTGAGGCCTGGCCCGCTTACGCCAGTCTCGCCCCGCATATCGTCGCCGCTGCCGCTCGGGTTCCCGCGACAGGCGAGGTCAGTGAGCCGCCCCCTTTCCGCTCTTTGTTTCTTCGTACCTGCAGGTATCTGGACAGAGCGGGCCAGAGCCGTGATGCCCATGCACTCGCGGAGACCGCTCGCGCCCGGTGGGCCGTCAATCTCGGCACCGATCATCCCGATCGACTGATCCTCGTGAACATATTGGCCATCACCGCCATTTCGCTGGGTAAGTTCGCGGAAGCGCGGACATTGGCCGCGGATGCATGGAGGCGCCAGCTGCAGATTCTCGGCGCCGACCACGTCGCGACACTGAATTCGGCGAATACCCTCGTAGTGGCGATGATTTTTCTTGGAGATTATGAGTCCGCGAGAGCTCTGGCGGAGGACACATTTGATCGTCGGCGGCAGCTGCTGGGCGATGACAACCCCGAAACCCTTACCTCGGCGGGCAACTTTGCCATGGTCTTGGGGCAACTCGGTGAGCGAGGAGCCGCGCGAACACTCGCCGAGGACACCTTGGCACGCCGGCGACGAGTACTCGGAAACGACCATCAAGAAACGCTGAGCTCGGCGGCGACTCTCTCGGTCCAGCTGGCCGAGCTTGGCGAGTACGAGGCAGCCCGCTCGCTGGCTGAGGACACGTGGGAGCGTCGGCGTCGAGTGCTGGGAAGCGACCACCCGGAGACGCTGGTGTCCGCGGCGAGCGTAGCTGTCCTGCTGGCCGAGCTTGGCGAGTACGAGGCGGCCCGCTCGCTGGCTGAGGACACGTGGTGGCGTCGGCGACAGGTGCTCGGTGATGACCATCGTGACACATTGAGATCAGCGACCAACCTCGCGATCGAACTCGCGACACCGGGCGAGCGCCAGCGCGCTCTGGCGCTCGCCGAGGATGCCTTGGCCCGCTTTCGGCTACTGCTGGGTGACGAAAACTCGGACACTCGACTGTGCGAGAACGTCGTTCAATGGCTGAAGACCGCCACCCTGGTTGATTGATTCTGATCTCTATTTGTTCTTAAGGCGAGAAACCTCCCGTTCGAGTCTGTGAACCTTTTGAGTCAGCGCCTGAATGGCGGTGATCAATACTCCGGCCACATCCACTGTGGCGATCGTTGTATTGTCATTCCCAAGGCCGAATTTCTCGTACCAGTCCTGCGCCATTGGACCGAGGTGTCTTATCTGAGGATCTTCCCAGTCATAACGCCAGGTGCTCGTCGGGAGACTTTCGAGCGCTTGCAGTAGCGCGAACCCGTCGAGTCCGCTTCCGTCATCCAGTGTGGGGTTCGCTTGCTCGCTAGCATTCGACCACCTGACTGGTAGAACATCACGCTTCAGCGTGCGGTCGCTTTTCACGCCGCCGCCGTCACCGCCACCCCAATCGCGGAATCGCCGCACATCGCCATCGAGCTCGTCCCATCGGCGTCGCCAGGAGTATAGATCCACCTCGGTGTCGCCCAAGGCCTTCTGCGCGGCTACGAGTATTGGGAGGACTTTATCCCAGTCTCTTACCGCGAGGGAAATGGGATCTAGGTTGTCGTCGGAACTTGAGCCTGTGGCGCAAGGGGGCCCGCCGAGTGTGGAGGCGCTAATTTCTGCGCGTCTCATCAGGCGTCCAAGGTCGCGCGCAAAATTCTTCCAGCGATCCATATAGGCCCCCGAAACATTCATGTTAACTTCTGGCGGGTTCTCTGTGCATGGTAGAATACGCATCCGCGAAGGGCTGTCTGTTCGGGGGCTGGTCTCAGGGGCACTGTTGCATCGGCGAAGTCCGCCATCACGCGGCTGCCGATCGGTCATGATCGAACGATGCGTCGACGTCGTGTCCGTCCACCGGCTCCGACGTCGGAGTTCGTCGGGGGTAGGACGCCACCTCCACCAACCCCGCCCGGAAGGCCCCGAACACCAATCGGGCCGGGATTCCCCGCGCCCCCACCGGCAGCCCAGCCAGCACATCGATATAGCCGGTCAACACCTCGGCGTCGAGATCGGCGATGTCTCCGCGGTAGGCAGGGGTCAGCGTGGCGGCGATATGCCGCAGCGCCGGCATCGCCATCCCCGCCGCCGCCACCTTCCAGGCGTCCGCGTCCCGCGAGCGCAGGAGAAACGCCCATACCGCGTTCCGGGTCGCCAACGGTGTCTGCGGCCGGGTCACCTCCACCCGCAACTCCCGCAGGCCGAACCAGCGGTCCGCCAGCCCCGGGAAATCAGCGCCGTTCACGCCCAGCCCGCCCGGGGATTCCGTCAGCGTCAGGAAGGTCGACTCGACCCGATCCAACGATGATTCCGCCGTGTTCTCAGAGTCGTGCACCACGATTGATGGACTCCCGTCCGTAAGGCCCTGTGTTCCGTCGGCCTCAAGGACGCCACAACCCATCTGACGGTGATCTGACACTCGTCCACACCCAGGTAGGCGCGGCGAAGAGGCGTCCGGACGCGACCTGACGGTGATCTGACACTGATCTGACGGTGATCTGACTCTGATCAGAAACATCGCCGCGAACCCCGCAGATGATCAGAGTCAGATCACCGTCAGACACCCTGGACTTCACTCGGACCCGAACAGCCCCCGGCCACCAGCCGCCCTTTCCTCAAGCGGCGAACTGGCGACACCCTGTTACGGAGGAACCGAGTGCCTCAGCCCCGCCCCACCCGAACCGATCAGCCGCGGATCATTCCGCTCACTGTCTGGCCCACCATCACCCCGGAAATCCCCGGGTCTCTGCCCGCCGATGCCGCGGCCCGCGCCATCGCGACCTTCAGCCACACCGGAGATCTCGTTATCGGTATCGACGACGCCGGAATCCTCATCGGCGCCGCCGACTACCTCCAGCGCCGATACCTCGCACTCCACCGCACCCCTCGGCCCGCCGCCACCCCGATGCTCACGCACTGCCGGGAACGTGGCGCCGGACTCATCATCGACCACCCGCCCACCACCACCCCGGAAAAGCTCCTCCCTGACTTGAGCACGCTTGTGGGAATACTCCGCCCGGGGGGATACCTCCTCACCGTGCACACCCCCACCGGCGGGGCGAACGACCCGCTCGCGGACACCATCACCGCCGCGCGCGCCGCCGGCCTGCGCTACCTCCAGCACATCATCATCCTCACCAGCCCGATCCACGACGACGAACTCCACCCCCCGACGGAGATCTCCTCCGACCACGGGATGCTGGAGCCCGTCCACACCGACCTGGCCGTGTTCACCCGGCCCGGTGGTGCGCGTGGCTGACCGGCACACCCCTATTCCCCTCACCGTCTGGCCGGTGTCGCGATGACGGCACGACCGAGACGATCCACGACCTGCTGCGTTGGCTGGTTCGTGAGCACCATCGCAGGAAAGC
>NZ_UBIZ01000597.1:0-5329 GCF_900465275.1 Parafrankia sp. Ea1.12
GTGCGGCTCCCCGCCCCGCCCGCGCCCCCGCGCGTGACCGGGGCACCGGCGGGCCGCTACCGCGACCGCCGGCCGCGTCGAGAGTCCTGACGACATCCACCCCGGCAACCCCGCCGGGACGTGAGGATGGAGGCGTGACCGACGAAGGAGCGGGCGACGGCACCACGCCGGGCGGCGCCGTGGGTGACGGCGCTGTGGGCGACGGCACCATGCGGGACGGAACAGCACGGGAGCGGTCCGGCGGGCGGAGCGCAGCCGTGCCGGGCTTCCTCCCGAGCACCCACGCCTTCGGCTTCACCAACTCCTTCCCCCGCCAGCCCGTCCTGCGGATCCCGGTCGTGGGCCTCGGCACGGTGCCGATCGGAGACGCCAGCCGTGGCCTGTGCGGCGGGATGATCTACGCCGTCCGCGACATGTTCGAGTTCGGCGTAGCGCCTCCGGAGATCACCAGCCCACCGGCCGCCGGGACGGCCCTCTACCGCTACATCGTGCGCCGGCTCTTCGACAGCTTCGACATCCCGCGCGGGGTCTACCGCTACTACCGCCTGACCAGCGCGGCCGACACCGACCTGCCTCGCGGCCCGCTGACCCGCCCCGGCGTCGGGCGGATCAGCGTCGACCGGGAATGGCCGCGGATCCGCCTCGACCTGGATCGCGGTCTGCTCTGCCCGCTCGGCGTCATCACCGTCCACTCGGCCGACCCGCTGCGCCTCGGCCTCAATCACCAGGTCCTCGCCTACGCGTACGAGCAGCGCGGAAACCGGGTCAGGCTGCGGGTCTACGACCCGAACACACCCCGGGCGAGATCCGACGACGTCACACTGTCATTCGACATCACGCCGCCGCTCGAAGTCCCGTTCCCCCGCCCGGCGGCACCGCCGCACGGGACCACTCCGGGCATTCCGGCCACATCGGCCGCGCCGGTGGCCATCGAACACACGATCTCGATCGGCGGACGTCCGGTACGCGCGTTCTTCCGGTCGCGCTACCGCCGGGTCGACCCACGCCCCGCGCTCAGTCTGCCCTCAGGGCCCGCGGTTGCCCCGCCAAAGCCTCCGCCGGCATGATCGACGTCGCGTCCTCCGACCAGCGGTCGACGGCACGCGTTTGTCGGCGGAGCGGACGATCCCCTATGCTTGCCCTGTTCTGAAGCCCGGTGTTGTGGTGGATCATCCGCTGCCGCATCTCCGGTTCGCTGCCCCCATCGTCTAGCGGCCCAGGACGTCGCCCTTTCAAGGCGGTAGCACGGGTTCGAATCCCGTTGGGGGCACCAGAGAGTAGTAGATCGACTACCAAAAGTAAATATTTGGCGTGGTTGACGGAATCTAGGTAACGATACGAGGTCCACCAGCGTTTTTCGCCGCGCTCCGTGACTGTTCGTTCCTCTAACCCTGCTGCCGAGCATCACCACCCACCGACACACAAACCGGACTTCGACAGATCCCGGTCGGCTGGACAGGTGCAGCGCACCGTGCGGTTCAGTGACGGCTGTGGTCGGGGATCGCGGCGCCCTATCCTGTCCGGATGCGGGAATCCACGGCAAGTCACGAACGTCCAGCACGCGACTTCGAGCTGATCTGCGAAATCGAACCACCGACCCGACCCGACCTGACCCACGCCCGCCATCAGATCGGCGTCCTGAGCCCCGTCACCGACGCGTTCCTGATCCCCGACAACCACATCGGACGAGCGACCGTGTCGAGCATCGCCGTCGCCCACGAGGTGCAGACGATGGGAGGACGCAGCATCGCCTGCGTGAACTCCCGCGACCGTAACCTGCTCGGCTTCCGCCGCGACCTGCTCACCGCAGCGGCCTACGGCGTCGAGGAGTTCCTGTTCGTCCACGGCGACAAACCCACCGCCGGGAACCGGACCAGCGACCTGACCGTGCGCGCGATGATCGACGAGGCCCGCGCGGCCAGCGAGGATCCGGTCTTCGCCGACATGCCGGCGTTCCGGGTCGGAGCCGCCGCCGGTGTGCGGCCACTGCCCACATGGAAACGAGCGGCCGACTTCCTGTTCGTACAAGTCAGCTACTCGGTAGACGCTCTACTGCGCTGGCGCGACGCCCACCCGGTCGAACTGCCGGTCTACGCCGGCGTGATGGTCCTCGCGAGCGCCGGGATGGCCCGCCGCCTCGCCGCAACGATTCCCGACATCGACATCCCCGACGACCTTGTCCACGCGGTCGAACGAGACCGGACCGCCGGGGTCGAAACAGCCTGCGACCAGGTGCTACAGCTACGCGACAGCGGCGCCTTCGCCGGTGTGCACCTCGTACCGGTCAGCCGCTACCGCCAGGTCGCCACCCGACTCGAAGATCTTCTCTGACCCCCCCGGGCCTCCGGAGAGATCGTCCTTGGCGTTCACTCCTCCGAGATGCGAGCTCCACGCCGGCCGGTGCGGGGCTCGCTTACATCCTCCCCGTCACGTGAGGATCGACGGACGCGTCGACAGCCTCGACCCCCGATGGTTGAGGCGATGCATGGCGGTCAGCGCATGGTGCCATGCTTGCGACGAGCTCCACGCAGAGCGGCCGGGGCGTGACATCGGAGCGACCGACAAACGGCGCGGGCCTTCTACGCCCGAAGGTCACGGCATGGGTCCGATCTATCCGTTCCATGACCGGCTACAGTGCGCTACCGGAAAAGTCTTTGGCGACACGGGCTGGTGAGGCGTCGGCATCGCCCAGGCGATGACCAAGGTCCGCCGACATGGGCGCGCATTGTGTGCGCGGATACTCCGGTACGCCGCGACACTCGCCGGCACTACCCGACAGCGAAAATGCCCTGACCGGGATTTAACGGCACTGCGCGGCATATGCCAGTACATTTCGATACGTAGTGTTTCGTCTTGTAATCGAGTGGACGAAGGTTCGAGCTCACCAGCCGGTTCCAGAGAGACGGCCCTGGCTCGGAGTCTTGGTGATGCTCGTGGCGCGTCGGTCCGTGGCAGGCTGTTGTCGGCGCATCATGGACACTGACCCCTTGCGGTCATCCTGGGATGCGGGTGAGGGCGCAGATGATCATCGTCTACGTCGAGCTTGTGGTCGTGGAAGCTGCGGGGTTCGCTGGTGCTGATCTTCTGGGTCCTGATGCGGTCGGCGAGGGTGTGGGCGGGGGCGGCGCCGAAGGTGTCGGGATGGCTGAAGACGTGCAGGCCGCGGGTGGCCATCTCGCCGCGGGTAGCGGACCGGTCGTGGTCGAACATGTTGATCAGGGTGCGCAGGAGCAGGTCGAGGTCCTTTGCGGTGACGCCGGTCTGGATGCCGCGGGGGGCGGAGTAGTGCAGGTGGGCCCGATACAGGCCGTAGGGGACGGTCCACTTGCCGCCCATCTCGGTGTGCTTGCCTTTGTCGATGTCGGCCTGATGACTCGGGTGATGGTGTGGTCGACGGGACGACGGGGGTCGATGGAACGGGCCATGCCGTTCTGGAGCGATCCGCGGATCTGTCCGAGCGAGCGGGTCTTGCCGGTGGACAGGACGGCGCCGAACAGGCGGACGTCGACGTAGCGGTTGGCGAGGTCTGCCTCCGGCGAGGACCATGCCTTTCAAGATCACGACGTGAGCGGCGAGCATGACTGTCACCGATCGCTCGGCACCGCGCGGGCCTTCTTCGTCGACCGGGTTGGCATCGACCCCGCCGACGGGACTTCAGAGGCACGGACCGGCAGTTCCCAACCGCGCTGGCCCGCACATCATCCGGCCGCGGATTGGCACCACACGACATCTACCGCGGAGGGCATCCGCAGCTGCGGTTAGACCGGATTTGGCCGCCATCGGTTTGGGATTGGCCTCGCGGGACGACCACGACACGCCATATGCCCGTGCGGCCTGACACCTCGGGAGGCGCGTGGCTCGGGTCCGCGTCGCTGCGTAAGGATTTCCCTCGTACGAATCGAACCCGATCTCTCCCATGTCCCAAGGAGGCTCCCTTGACCGACACGAACACTTACGCGTACGTCGACGCTGACACCCTCGACGTCCGGATCATCCGTGGTGAGGCTGACACGGAAGGCACCATCGTCGGCCGCCTCGACGCCGCCGGCCTCCCCGCCCTCAGCGAGGCCGCCGACACGCTGCTCGCGACCCTCGACGTCCGCCCCGTCAGCGACTGGCGCGATGTTGAGGGTGGCCTGTTCGCCGTCGTCGAGGAGACCGCGGCGGTGCCGACGGCCGGCTGACCGGCGACCACGAGCGCCCCGGTCTGGGCCAGGCCGGGGTTTCTCTTTGCCCGGATAAGACGGTGGGGGCGGCGCGCGCGATCAGGCGGCGAGCGGGATTCTTCCACCTGGTAGGAGATGGGAAGTCGTGGACCACCCGTCCACCGACGCGCTCCTAATCGGCGGCCGGCTCTTCAGGCACTCGGCCCCGTCACCTGCGGCGCGGCCGCCGCCGAGGCGGCCAACCAGGTGCGGGCCGACCTCTTCCTGCTGGGCGTCACCGGCGTGCACTGCGAGGCCGGGCTGACCACCGGCGACGCCGACGAGGCGGCGATGAAACGCACCCTCGCCCGGCAGACCGCCGACACCTACGTGCTGGCGCTAGCCAGCAGCGAGAAGATCGGCACCGCATCGCCGTTCACCGTGCTGCCGGTCGCGTCGGTGAGCGGCCTCATCACCGACGCCACCGACGACCGCCCGGTCATCGCCGAGCTGCTTAAACAGGAACGACGATCCTGAAAGCTCGCTGACCGGTCCCGTCGGGCCGCCCACCCGTTCGACATTCGTGGAGCCGTTCCGAGGTCAGCGCTGCCGACGGCATCCCGCGGTACTCGGTCGTCACCACTGCGCGAACCCGCGAGTCGGAGTTCGTGCTGCGGGACTTCGACGTGATCGACAAGAGTGGCATGCGGGTGGCGGACGTGGCCGTCGAACGTCCGACCGTCCTGGCGGTCGGAACCGACGCCGACCGACCGGCCGACCAGTTCCGCGCAGGGGCCGCGCTCGGACGGCTGGTCCTGAGTGCGACGTCGCGTGGTGCTGCCGCCTCCCCGCTCGGCCAGGTCGTCGATGTCAGCTCGGCCCGTACCCTTGCCACGGTTCCCCTGGTCGGGCCCACGCCCGCCAGGGGACCCTCCCCGCGGCGCCGAGTCTGGTCCGTGCCTGGGAGATCGCCCCGGCATTCGTGGGCTACGGCGACCTCTCATCCAGGGTGGACGGCTACGGCTGGATCCACAGTTTCTCGGGCAGCAGGGAACCGAGGCCGTACTGCGCGAGGCCGCCGACGTTCTTGCCCGAGATGGCGCCGAGCCCCCCACGCGCGATGAAGAACATCGGGGTCAGTTCGGTCAACCGTTCCTGCACGGTGTCGTAGGCCGCCTTGCGCT
>NZ_UBIZ01000595.1:0-5729 GCF_900465275.1 Parafrankia sp. Ea1.12
TCCATCTGGGCGCAGATGTCCACCGCGATGATGTCGGCACCCTCCTGCGCTAACCGGACCGCGTGGCTACGACCCTGACCGCGTGCCGCGCCGGTGATGAACGCGACCTTGCCGTCGAGCTTTCCCATCTGCGTCTCCCTGAGTCGTGGTGTGGTGTGGTGTGGTGTGCGGGCGAGCCATGCCGTGGGAATGGGCGGGGCTCGGGCTAACCGACGGTGATCGGCAGCGTCTCCCAGCCGCGCATCGTCGACGTCGACGAAAGCGCGGAATTCTCCCAGTCGACGTCCCATCGCGGGAAGCGTCTCAGGATCTCCTCGAGCGCCGCCCTGCCTTCAAGCCGGGCCAGCGCGGCTCCCAGGCAGTAATGGGTTCCGAGGCCGAAGGTCCGAAGGTGACCGGTTCTGCGGTGGACGTCGAACCGGTCAGGGTCCGACCAGCTGTTCTCGTCCCGGTTCGCCGAGGCGATGAGAAGCATCATCGCGCTGCCGGCGGGTACGGTGCGGCCGTGTAACTGGACGTCGGTCGTGACGTAGCGGGCGATGGCATGACCGGTCGGCTCGAACCGCAGCGTCTCCTCGACCGCGTTCGGGATGAGCCGCGGATCGCCCACCAGCTGCGCGCGCTGGTCGGGGTACCGGGCCAGCAGCACCGTCAGCCAGCCGATCAGCCGGGCCGTCGTCTCCTGGCCGGCGCCGGCCAGGACGGTGATGTAGGTCAGGATCTCCTCACAGGTCAGCGTCCGCGTCTCGCCGGCCTCGTCCTCGAACTCGGCGCGCAGCAGCTCCGTCATCAGGTCGTCCGACGGATGCTCGGCCCGCCAGTCGATGTACTCCGCGAACAGGTCCGAGTCCATGAGTGCCTGCTGGGACACCTTCATCTGCTGCCCCGGCTCGGTGCGCAGTTTCGCGTCCGCGCGCTCGCGGATCGCCGGCTGGTCCGACTCCGGGATGCCGAGCAGCATCCCGATCACGCGCATCGGCACCTCGTTGGCGAACTCCGCCATGAGGTCGAAGCTGTCGACGTCGACGAGTCTGTCGAGGCTGCGCCGGCAGAAGTCCCGGACCTGCGGCTCGAGCGAAGTGACCCGCCGCGGGGTGAAAACGCGCGCGAGAAGAGCGCGGTGGATGTCGTGGGCCGGCGGGTCCTCCATCAGCAACGTGCCCGGCGGAATTTCGACGTTAGCCTTGATGATTTCCAGGATCGGCCCGCGGGCCGACGAGAACGTCTTCCAGTCGGTCAGGCAACGGTCGATGTCCTCGTGGCGGCTGAGGGCGTAGAAGTCGTGCCGGTCATTGTAGTAGAGCGGCGCCTCCGCGCGCAGCCGCTGGTAGACCGGGTAGGGGTCGCCGGCGATATCGCGGTCGAAGGGATCCCAGTAGACCGGACCGCTACGACTCATCTGGCGAGCCTCCTTCGATCGGCGCCGCGCCGCGGCCGGTCAGCCACGACCCGAAAACGAAATTTTAACGGTCGTTCTAACTTGATGGGACGCCGCTGTCAATACGCCCAGCTCACCGGGAGAAGAACCCACGAACTCGCGACACGGATGGCGATCACCCGACTACTCGCCGGCAGGATAGGTGAAACCAGGGCGACTACCGCCGGTCCGCCTCCGACGACGGCGTCCGGCAGGACGGGGCACTGCTGTTTCACTTCTCCGGACGCGGACCGCCGGGTCGCGGCGCCAACCTCACCGGCGCGCTGCTGGGTGGGGCGGTTCTCCCTGGCGCCGCACTGGGCAGCACAACCCTCACCCGTGCTCGGCTGGGTGGGGCGGATCTCACCGGCGCCCACGGCCTGACGCAGGAGCAGGTGAACGTCGCCCGCGGGGATGGGCGGGATCCGGCTCGTAGCCTGGGCTCTGTGTATGTGCCCCGCGCCTTCGCCCTCACCGACCTCGACCAGGTCGCTGGCTGCGTTGCGGCCGCGGGAGCAGCCGACCTCGTCACCGTCAGCGGCACCCAGCCGGTGGCCACCCTCGTCCCGATCATCTGGGATCGCACCCCGAGCCGACCTGATGCGCCGCACGGACGGCTACTGGGGCATCTCGCCCACGCGAACCCGCAGTGGCGGACCGCGTCCCCGGGCTGCGCAGCGCTGGCGATCGTGCACGGGCCGCAGGCCTACATCTCACCGTCCTGGTACGCCGCCAAGACCGAACACGGACGGGTCGTCCCGACCTGGAACTACACCGCGATCCACTTCAGCGGACCCGTCACGTTCCACCACGACCCCGAACAGCTCCGTGGCATCGTCACCCGACTCACCGACCGGCACGAACAGCACCGGGAACAGCCCTGGGCTGTGGACGACGCCCCGCCCGACTTCGTGGCCGGTCTGCTGCGGACGATCGTCGGCTTCGAACTCGCCGTCGCGTCGGTGACGGCGAAGGAGAAACTCAGCCAGAACCGCTCCCCCGCCGACCGCGCCGGGGCCATCGCGGGGCTGCGCGGGGAACCCGACGCAGGGTCTGCCGCCATCGCCGACCTCATGCAACCCCGGCCACCTGGGCAGAACTGACACCCCGGGTTGGTCCGTGGCCTGCTCGCAAGCAGGGTTGGCGGCATGTCGGACGCCGTATAGGAAGCGACCGCGTTCCCGCTGGCCGGGTTGTCGAGCCCCTCGTGTCGCGGAAGCACCCCTTGGTTGTCGACCGGAGCACAACATTCCGCGTGTCGCCGGGCCGATGATCTGAAATCTGATCAATTCGCCGTAACGGGGAGACCCTCATCGCGTAGAACTCTGCTGGTGGTCAACGACAGGGGAACGCGCCGGCAGAATAGCCGGCGCTGGCTGTTGATCAGCGCTGGAATCGCCGTGGCAGGCGCAGCACTCTCTGTTATGGGCGTCTGGTATCCAAGCGACGGACGTACATGCGGCCGTCACGGTTCTGGCCCGGCTGCCCATCCGTCGAAGCATCCCCCGGGCGGACCTCGACGGCGCTGATCTCACCGGCCCCGCCAGACTGCGCGGGCTCCGAGCTCCTCGCGGCAGCCTCACCGAAGCCTGGCTGGGCGCGGCAAACCTGACGCGGGCCGGGATAGAAGGGGCGGACCTCAGCGATGCTCGGGGACTGACACAAGAGCAGGTGAACTCCGCCCGGGGCGACAGGCGAACTCGACTACCGGCCGATCCAATTCGGCCAGCCTCATGGACCTAGCCTTCACGATCAATCGGCGCCGTGTCTACCGACGCCCCGGCGGGCTCTGCGTTCGCCTGATCCGGATCACTCACTGCCCGGTGCGCCTCGGCGAGGTTGGTCGCTGTCGGGCAGGATGGACTTCGGCAACTCGGATGGAGGACGCCAGGTCGGTGCTCGTGGCAAGCCTCCGACCGGAGCGTGATGTCGCCGTGATAAGGATACGGCGCAACATCATCGACGTCAGGGCCCTCGGGGGGAGGCAAGCTGTGCTTGTGATGCGGCGGAGTGCCGGTGATTTCACCCGCTGACGGTCAGGCGGAGTCCGACGAGGCCGGAGACATCCACGGCACGGAAGACACCCAGGAGACCGACGGGAGCGGGGCCAGCCGCGAAACCGGAGCGCCGGCGGTGGGATCCCCAGGACCGACGGCATCCGACCACGCTCATACGGAAGCCGCATCCCCTGACGAACGCCCCGCCGCGAACCGATCAGAGCTGACCCGGCCGATGGTGCCGCTGTCGGCGGAGGAACCGACAAGGATCGGCGACTACCAGCTCCTCGGGTTACTGGGGCGTGGAGGCATGGGTAGCGTCTACCTGGGCCGCTCACCGGCCGGGCGGCAGGTGGCGGTGAAGGTCGTCCGATCCGACCTCGCCGCGGATCCGGAGTTCCTCCGCCTGTTCCATCGAGAGGCCCAGCTCGCCCGACGGGTCGCCCGCTTCTGCACAGCGGAGGTGCTTGACGTCGGGGCGGACGCTGGCCGGCCGTTCCTGGTCACCGAGTATGTCGACGGCCCGACGCTGTGGGACGCGGTCAACAGCGGCGGACCGTTCGGTGCCGCGCAGCTCGAACGGATCGCGATCGCCGTCGCCACGGCGCTGACGGCGATTCACGGTGCGGGGATGGTGCACCGCGATCTGAAGCCATCAAACGTGATGTTGTCCGGAGCTGGGCCGCTCGTCATCGACTTCGGTATCGCTCATGCCCTCGACGGCACCACCCAGCTCTCGCGCACATCGACCGGCACACCGGCGTTCATGGCACCCGAGCAGGCCCGCGGCGAGGGGGTGGACCCCGCCGCCGACGTGTTCGCCTGGGGTGGCGTCGTGGTCTTCGCGGCCACCGGCCGGCCGCCGTTCGGCACCGGTCGGCCCGAGGTACTGCTCTACCGGGTGGTGCACGAGCGGCCGGACCTGAGCGGTATCCCCAGGCCCCTGCTCGCGGTCGTCGCTGCGGCGATGCGCTCAGAAGCCGCGGCACGCCCATCCGCTCAGGAGCTCTACAACCTGCTGCTGACCGCGGCGACCCAGGCTTCACCAGTGGTCGTCTCACCCCTGCCGGCGGTGTCGACGGACGAGACCGACGTCACCTCCGAAACCGATACCGAGATCGACGCCGACACCACGATGGTGGGCGCCTCCGATTCCGGAACCGACCTCCCGGCCGCCGCGCCTGAAAGGTCGATCGAGGTCGACGACGCCGCTCAGGCCGATGAGACCGCGTCGATGGCACCGAGCGACTTCGTGGCGCCTGGAGTTGGCGGTCCTGGCCTCAGCGTCGGCTCCGCGGGTGTCCCAGGGCCAGAGCCCTCGGGCCCAGGCGTCACGCCGACGGTCCCGACGCGGCGCCGGGTCCGAGCGTGGAGGCTGCTGAGCACATTCGGCGGATCGTTGGCGGACGGTAGCCGGCGGGAGATCGTCGCCCTGGGACTTGTCGGGGTGCTCGTGCTTCTGGGCGTCCTGCTCGCCCTTGGAGAGGCCGGCGGTCCCGGTTCCTCGCCGAGGGCGGACGGCGCGCAGCCATCACCCATGGTGGCCGTACCTCTACTGACAGGTCGCGCGGTCGCCGACGCCGAGGAAGCGCTGCGGGCTCTCGGGCTGCGCCCGGTGCGAGCCGAGGCAGTGACCAGCGACGTGGTCGCCGCTGGTCAGGTGGTTGCCCAGGATCCGCCCGATGGTCGGCGAGTCCCCGCAGGCGGTGCGGTGCGGCTGACCCTCAGTTCCGGGAGCGCGCAGGTCGAGGTCCCCGATGTCGTCGGGCGCACCGAGGAGGAGGCCAAAAGCGCCCTGACCTCGGCGGGGTTCGTGGTGACGGCGTCCACCGAGCTCAGTGACGATCGACTCTCCGGTCAGGTGATCCGAAGCGTCCCCGCACATCCACAACGCGTCGCACGCGGGAGCGAGGTCGCGCTGGTCGTCAGTTCCGGACCGGCCACCGTCGTGATTCCGGCCGGACTCGAAGGCCAGATCTATGGCACCGCCCGCCAGCGCCTGAAGAACCTCGGCCTCACCGTCAACGGGACCTTCGAGACCAGCACACGGGTCCCCGCAGGCCAGGTCATCAGAAGCAGGCCCGGCGCCGGCCAGCGCGTAGCGGTTGGCTCGACGGTTACGCTCACCGTCTCGTCCGGAGCGCCCGCTCCTCGACCGAGACCCAGCGACGGTCAGTCATGGTCGTGGTGACCGGGACACGTGGCGCGCAAGCCCTGTCCTTCAGGGCAGGGTTAGCGCATCAACAACGGGGCGGCAGGGAAGTTGGCTATTCTGTCGGGTGTGGGTTCTCGGGTGGTGAAGCGGGCATATCGTT
>NZ_UBIZ01000594.1:0-1196 GCF_900465275.1 Parafrankia sp. Ea1.12
TCGCGGGCACCGCGGCCTAGGGTCCGGCGTGCCCGCCGTCGACCGCGCGCGGATCGCCCACGCGCTGCCCCGCTACACCCTCGGCGACCAGCTCGGCTCGGGCTCGTTCGGCCTGGTCATCGCCGGGCACCACCAGGATCTCGACCGCCCTGTCGCGATCAAGATCCTGGTGGCGGCGCTCGCGGACGACTTCCGGGCCGAGGCGCGGATGCTCAGCCGCCTCGACCACCCGCACATCGTCCGCATCTACGACTACGTCGCCCAGGACGACCTGTGCCTGCTGATCATGGAGAAGTTGGGGGGCGGCAGCCTCGCCCAGCACCGCCTGCGGGCCGAGGCGGCCCTCGCCGTCGGGGTGGCCGTCGCCGACGCGCTCGCCCACGCGCACGCCCACGGCGTGCTGCACCGTGACATCAAGCCGGACAACATCCTGTTCACCGACGCCGGGCAGCCCAAGCTCACCGACTTCGGCATCGGGAAGATCGTCGAGGGTGGGGCGGGCACGGTCAGCCGCGCCGTCGGTACCCCGAAGTACATGGCGCCCGAGCAGATCACCGGTGCGCCGGTCGGGCCGCCCGCGGACCTCTACGCGCTCGGCGCCGTCCTCTACGAGCTGGCCGCGGGCCGGCCCATGTTCGACCCCGGGCTGGGGGTCGCGCAGCTGCTGCGCCATCAGTGCGAGGTCGACCCGCCCGCGCCGCCCGGCGTGCCGCCGGTGGTGAGCGACATCATCCTGCGTGCGCTGGCCAAGGATCCCGCCGCCCGCCAGCCCGGCGCGCACGAGCTGGCCCGCGCCCTGGCGGAGGCGGCCCTCGGTCTGTTCGGCCCGGACTGGCTGGCGCGCAGCGGGCTGATCGTCCGTCGCACCGAGACCACGGACGCACCGGATCCGCCCGGTGGCACCGGCACCGTCCGCCGCTTCACCCCGGCCGCGGGACGGTCCGTCCCGCCCGGACCCTCCGGTCCGGTGAGCCCACCCGGCGAACCCGGCCCGCCGGGCTCACCGGGGGCGGCTGACCTGGCGGTGACGTCCGGTCCGGTGGCGGTTCCGGTCGCGCCGGGTGGGCCCGGTCCGGAGGGCTCCGCGGGTTCCGGCGGCGCCTCCGGGCCGCCGGGGCGGAACCTGTTCGAGGGCACCCCGTACGGCCCGCGCCGGCGTACCGCCGGGTGGGGCGGGCGGCGCGTCACCGCCGTCG
>NZ_UBIZ01000707.1:0-1208 GCF_900465275.1 Parafrankia sp. Ea1.12
TTGATTAGGTCTGTCATTGGTTGTACTGACTGTCGTCTTCGTGTGTGTGGCGGTGGTTGGTATGGAACTGGGTGAGATGGGCCGTGTGCGGCCGGTGATCGAACGGTTCGCGGCGGAGATGTTCGCGGACCTGCCCCGGACGGACCAGCGGGGCAAGGGCGAGCTGTACGTGCGGGGGCTGCTGACGGACGGCAAGCGCAAGAGCATGGTCCCGATGGCTGCCCGCCTCGGCGTGGACCATCAGCAGCTGCAGCAGTTCGTGACCAGCTCGACCTGGGACTACACCCAGGTCCGCCGGCGCCTCGCCGGCTGGGCGGTCGCCTTCCTCGACCCGGTCGCGCTGGTCGTGGACGACACCGGCTTCCCCAAGGACGGGCCAGCCTCGCCCGGGGTGGCCCGGATGTACTCCGGTGCCCTGGGCAAGGTCGGGAACTGTCAGATCGGGGTGTCCGTTCACGCGGTCACCGACTGGGCGTCAGCCGCGCTGGACTGGCGGCTGTTCCTCCCGGCCTCCTGGGACGACACCACCCTGACCGACCCGACCGAGGTCGCCGGCGCCCGGGCCCGCCGTGAACGGGCCGCGATCCCCGACAGGGCGCGGCACCAGGAGAAATGGCGGCTCGCGCTGGACATGCTCGACGAGCTGGCCGGGTGGGGACTGCCGAGCAGGCCGGTCGTGGCGGACGCCGGCTACGGCGACGCCGCCGCCTTCCGCCAGGGGCTGACCGACCGGAACATCCCCTACGTGCTGGCCGTGAAGCCGACCGCGACCGCCTACCCGGCCGACGCGGTGCCGGTCACCGCGGCCTATTCGGGCAGCGGCCGGCCGCCCGCGTCGGCCTACCCCGACCCGCCCCGCGATCTGAAGACCCTGGTGACAGCGGCCGGACGGTCCGCCGGCCGGTACGTGACCTGGCGGCACGGCACCCACAGGACCCCGGCCAACCCGACCGCAGGGATGCGCTCCCGCTTCCTCGCACTCCGGGTCCGCCCCGCCAACCGGAACATCACCCGCAACCCCGACCGGAGCCTGCCGGAATGCTGGCTGCTGGCTGAATGGCCCCCTGGCCAGGCCGAACCCACCGACTACTGGCTGTCCACCCTGCCCGAGGGCACCCCACTACGGCACCTCGTCCGCCTCGCGAAGATCCGCTGGCGGATCGAACACGACTACCGCGAACTCAAAGACGGCCTCGGCCTCGACCACT
>NZ_UBIZ01000593.1:0-7879 GCF_900465275.1 Parafrankia sp. Ea1.12
GCCGCCAGCCTGCTACCGGGCCTCCTGGCAGCTACCCGGACCGGACTTCCACCGGCAAGCGACGACGAGCTTACGAAAGGTAGATCGGCCGCTTACACGGCGTCACCTCCAGTCTGCTGGGCGCACGGGAAAGGCTCAGTCGCTTTGGAGCCGGGCGAGGCCGTCGAGGATGAAATCGAGCGCGAACTCGAATTCGGCGTCGTCGTCGCACCGGCCGAGGGTGCCGCCGTGGGTGACCGCGAGGGCCATCTCCACGACGTAGGGATGGCTGGCGCCGAGGTCGCTCGCGAGACTGGCGGCCGCCTCCGGCTCGAGGTCCCCGGAATCGTCGAAGAGATCCTGCGTGAACCCGAGCAGGCGACTGCCGAGGATGTGCAGGGCGTGATGCGCCTGTGCGATCGAGAAGCCGCCTTCCCGGAGGGTGCCGATCACCGCATTGACGTATTGCAGCACAGCGGGCCCGGGCGTGGTCTGCGCCTGGACTGTGCGGGGTGCCCACGGATGACGCTGAACCACGCTGCGCGCGGCGAGCGCCATCTGACGCAGTGACGTCTTCCAGTCGACACCATCGGCACTCGTCGGGATCTGGCTGATCACGGCATCGGCCATGCCGTCCAGGAGGTCGTTCTTGTTGCGCACGTGCGTGTAGAGGGACATCGCCTCGACACCCAGCTCCTGTGCGAGCTTGCGCATGCTGATCGACTCGATGCCGTCCCGATCGGCGAGCTCGACGGCAGCTGCCATCACCCGCTCTCGCGTCAGCTGGGTGCGGCGTTCAGGGCCGGTGTTGCCCAGCGCGGAGATCTTCACCTCGCCAGCTCTCGCCCGCGACGGCGGCTCGTGTCGCCCAACAGACCCCCTTGACTTCCTTACATCGTAAGCCGTAACCTTACAATGTACGTAGTTCCCTTACCGTGTAAGGGAACTCAATATACCACCTCACGTCGCCCGACAAGGAGAGGCAAGCCATGGCGGACAGCACGAGGGGCAGCCGGAAAGGGACGCTGCAGCCGGGCCGGGTCGTCGGCGATCAATACGACGGAGTCGCCCCCCGGCGGACTCCCCCCGAAAGGAGCAGCGCGACGGTGCCTGTCAATCCGCCGACCATGCTGGCCGTCGTCCAGGACGGCTACGGGGCGCCGGAGCGCGTGCTCCGACTCGAAGAAATCCGCGTCCCGTCGATCGGCGCCGACGACGTCCTGATCCGGACACGGGCCACGAGTGTCAACACACCGGACTGGGCCGCCGTCATCGGAGTGCCGTACATCCTGCGCCTGGGTTCCGGGTTGCGTCGGCCCAAGCGCCCGGTCCGGGGCAGCGACGTCGCCGGCGTGGTGGAGGCAGTTGGCCAGAAGGTCACCGACCTGGCGCCCGGCGACGAAGTGTTCGGGTCCACCAGAGCCCGGGCCGGCGCCTTCGCCCAGCACGCAGTCGCGCCGGCGGCCCAACTCGTCAAGAAGCCAGCCGGACTCGCCTTCACCGACGCCGCGGCGTCGGTCATGACCGGGCTCGCCGCGCTGGTCGCCATGCGGGACGTGGCACGGGTAGGCGCCGGCACCCGCGTCCTGATTAACGGCGCCTCAGGCGGGGTCGGGACCATGGCGGTCCAGATCGCCAAGGTGCTGGGCGCAGAAGTCACCGGAGTATGCGGCATCCGCAACGTCGAACTGGTCCGGTCACTCGGAGCGGACCACGTCATCGAGTACACGAAGGAGGACTTCACCCAGAGCCGACAGCGTTTCGACGTCATCCTCGACAACGTGCTGAACCACCCGCCAAAGGCGTCCGCGCGAATGCTGGCACCCAAAGGAGTGCTCATCCCGAACAGCATCGGGTACACCGGCGGCCTCCTGGCCGGCTTGCCTAGGACGGCCCGGGCAGTCCTGATGGGATTCGGTTCCACCACCGTGAGGCTCGTGACCCCGGCCATGAACCGCGAGAACCTGGATGCGCTCCGCGGGCTCCTCGAAACCGGCGCGGTCAGGGTGGTCATCGACAAGACCTACCCGCTCGAGCAAGCGGCAAGCGCGGTCACGCGCATGCTGGAACATCACGCCAGCGGCAAGATCGTCATCGCGATGTAGCGCGACCACGGCATGGCAGCGAACAGGAACCTGGCGATCGGGGCGCCGGGTGACGCGGGGAAGCATGCGTCAGGTCCACAGGCCGCTACCGCAATGACCGACAGATCAACCCAAAGACACCCGAAAGGCCGGCAGCGAGATCGTGCGGGCACGTGTAGAGATCGGCACACTCGCCGTGATCGGCGCTCGGTACGACCTCGACACCGCCACCGTGACCGTGATCGCCTGACCTCATCACCACGCTCCGTCACCACCGAATGTGCGACAGAACCTGCCGGTCGGCCCACGTGGTCGATGTGCGGGGGTCATCCGTCTCCCGCCGGCCCGTGCTGTGGAATGCCAGCCGCATCTTTGGCGTGATCATGTGAAAGGCGTGTGGCCGCAACCTGACGGAGCACAACGGGGAAAATCCGACATCCGCCGGCCGCACCGGAGGTACGGCCTGACGGCGACCCCGGTTCTCACTCAACCTTGTACTTGAAGGCGGCTGATCGCGTGGCGGACGAGGTCGGTCAGGGCGTCGCGGTCGTCGAGAGTTTCCTCGGGGACGCTGTAGTAGGCACGGACCGTGACGTCCCTGCCGGCCGCCCGGTAGACGAACGGCCTGCCACCCGCCGTCTCCCACGCCGACCGTTCACCGTCCGCGACCTTGAGGTAGAGGGTGTCCATTACCAGGGCGACCTGCCGTCCGGCGTGGCACAGCGCCCAACCACCGAAGAACCGCCGCAGCGTCATGCCACCGAGGGACTCGACCTGGTCGAGGACGTGCCGGGCGAGTTCCAGGTGCCCGCTCACGGCGTGGCCCGGGCGGTCCGCGCCTGTAGGGTGCCAGAACTCGACCACCGGCCTTGACCTGGGGTTTTAGGCGGCTCGTTCATATTCGTTGATCAAGCTGCCGAGGACAGGCTGGCGCTTGACGTTCCTGGCTCAGGTCTGCGACGGGACGGTCGGGCCATGGTGGTTGAAGGTCGCGGCCACGGTGGGGTCGTCGTCCGTTGTAGTGGGCCGCGTACTCGACCAGGACAGTACGCAGGTGCCTTTCACCGACGATCAGCATCCGGTCGGTAACCTCGGTCCGGACGGTTAGGACAAACCGTTCTGCGTAGGCGTTCGCGCGGGGAGCCCGGGGTGGGATCTTGACCGTGGTGATGCCGGCGTCGGCGAGGACCGCGTCGAACGATGCGGTGAACTGTCCGGCGCGGTCGCGGACCAGGACCTGGAAGTCGGCCGTCCGGTCGCCGAGGTCCAGGAGGAGGTTGCGGATCTGTTGGGTGGTCCACGGGCCGTCGGGGTGGGAGGTGACCCCGAGGATGTGGACGGAGCGGGAGCCGACCTCTATGACGAAGAAGCAGTACAGACGCTGGAGCGTAATGGCGCAGTCCACGTGGAAAAAGTCCACGGCCAGCATCGTCGACGCCTGCGTACGCAGGAACTGTCGCCATGTGGTGTCGGTCTGCCGTTTCGGAGCTGGGGGAGCCCCAGGGACGTCAGGACCCGGCGGATCGTGGATGCGCTCACCCGGTGGCCGAGCTTGAGGAGCTCGCCCTGGATCCGCTGGTAGCCCCACGTCGTGTTCTCGGTCGCAAGCCGCTCGATCAGCGCGGCGATCTCCTGGCTGATCGGTGGCCCTCCCGTCCGGTGCGGGTGGGTCCATGTCCGTGTGACCAGGCGGCGGTGCCACCGCAGAACGGTGCCGGGCGCGACCAGCCGGTGCGCCCGCAGCGCTCTGGGCAGGAGTCGGATCAGTGCGGCGGGCACCGCCCGGTCCGCCCAGTCCCACCGGGGCTTGGGCTGGGTGCGGCGCAGCACCGCGACCTCATGCCGCAGCACGAGCAACTCGATGTCCTTTGACGCCGACGAACGGCCGAAGAGGACCAGCCAGCCACACACCCGCACGAAGATCATATAGAGCAGGCGTACGGACATAGCTGAGCATCATGCCGGCTGCCACACCGGCGCATCACCCCAGCTCACGGGCCCAGGCCGACTTCTGGCACCCCACAAGGTCCGGACAGTGGGGTCGCGAAGTGTCCAGATCTACTCGGCGGATTCGGTTGGTGCTGGACGGCCACGCTCCCGTCGATGCCGACCGTTACGGATCATGAATGGTTGATCGGCGCGAGCGGTCCGCGGGTGATCGCCGTCAACTGCCCGCCAGAGAGCTGGTCAACTGTCTGGATGACAGTTGTCATTCAACTGATTGATGGACTACTGTCACCGGGCATGGCAGCGCGCAGAGCACCGCGCCCGGACGAACGCGGCACGGCGACGGAGCAGACACGGGAGCGGATCCTGGAGGCTGCCGTGGCCGAGTTCGGAGCCAGGGGGTACGCAGGTGCGCGCACGGCCGGAATTGCCGCGAGAGCCGGCGTCAACCAGCAGTTGATCTCCTATTACTTCGGTGGCAAACAGGGTCTGCTGGAAGAGTTGCGTCGCCGCTGGCAGGAGGTCGAGGCCTCGATCGTCGCGCCGGACGCCTCGTTCGAGGAGTCGGTCGCCGCGTATCTGCACGCGACACTCGATCGCCCCGACTGGGCTCGGCTAGTGGTCTGGCAGGCGCTGGGCGACTGTCCGTTCGCCGAGGCGGACGATCGAGAGCGGTTCGCGGAGGTCCAACGCGCCAGGATGGCGTCGGCGGTGGAGAAGATTCGCCTACGGCAGCGGGCCGGCGAGGTCACCGACGAGATCGACCCTGGGTTCGTGCTTCTGGTCGCTTACGCGGTGGTCTTCTCGCCGATCACGATGCCGCAGTTCGTGCAGGACATCCTCGGCGACGACCCGCTGTCGCCCACGACCCGGCAGCGGCTCCACAGTCAGCTGCTCAAGCTCCTCGGCGGGTCCGAGGATCAGGGAGGAATCTAGCGATGGTCGCGGTCGTTTTCGGTGCCCGGGGCAGCGTGGGCCATCATGTCGCCGCCGGTCTGCGCGCAGCGGGTGAGCGGGTCCGGGTGACCAGCAGAAACCCCAGCGCGGCGCAGTTCCCGCCGGATACGGAGGTCGTGGCGGCCGACCTGGAGCGTCCCGAGACCCTACCCGCCGCACTGGAGGGGGCGGAGAAGATCTTCTCCTACGCCAAACCGCACGGCGTGCAAGGTTTCGTCGCCGCGGCCAGGGCTGCCGGGGTGCGGCAGGTGGTGTTGCTCTCCTCAGCGGCGGTCGTCAACAGCGATGCCGAGCACAATCCCATCGCCCGGGAGCACCGCGCCGTCGAGCTGGCCATCGAGCGATCGGGCATTGGCTGGACCTTCATCCGCCCGGGAATGTTCGCCACGAACACGCGATGGTGGTGGACGAAGTCGATCCGGACCGAGGGTGTCGTGCGTGCGCCGTACCCGGACGCGCAGACCGCGCCTGTCCATGAGAAGGACATGGCCGCGCTCGCTGTGGCCGCGCTCACCGAACCGGGACACGATCGGCGGGCGTACACCGTCTACGGACCGCAGTCGCTCACTCTTCGCCAGCAGGTCGAGCTGATCGGCGACGCGATCGACCGCAAGGTCACGTTCGAGGTGATCTCTGTCGACGAAGCGCGAGTGGAACTCGGGCGGACCATGCCCTCGATCGGAGTCGAAACCATCCTGCGCCTGTGGGCGGCTGGTAACGGCAGGCCAGCCCAGATCTCGACGATCGTCGAGGAGATCACCGGCGAGGCCGCGCGGACCTTTGCTCAATGGGCCGAAGATCACGCCAACGACTTCCGCTGAGACCGAGGTCAACATGGCCGGCTGCCGCGGATGTCAAGCACCCAACCCGCGCGACGACTCGCTGGGATCCCTGCTCGGCCTCACCGCCCGTTAACCGCACGTGCCGCGGGAACGCCTCGCCACCTGACTCTGGACGTCGCCACCAGGCGCGTCATCGTGGTCTGGACGTCGCCACCCTCACCTGGACAGGACATTGCGGATGGCCGACCCGACGGCCGACAGATGGGTCCAGCCGTCGGGGCCGGTGTTCGCTGTGACGGCCTCGCGGAGCCGGCTGACCAGCGCGGTGTCCGCGCGCAGTTCGGCGGTTGTTGCCCGGGTGGGAGGCGCGACCGGGGCGGTCTGCGCCTTCTTCATTTTCGGCGGGGCGGCGACAGCGACCGGCGGCGTGTCGGTATCCGGGCTCGGCACGAACGTCTCGGTTTCGCCGGTCGCCTCAGGTGGGCGCGGCGTCGGTGGGGTGGCCTGGGCGGGGACGAGCGCCTGGCCGGGGGTCGCGGTAGGTGTTGGCAGCGCTGCCGCTGCGAGGGTTTCGACGAAGACGAAGGTGTCGCAGGCTGCGGGCAGACCCGGGTTCGTCTTCTTCTCCTCGCCGAACCCGTAGACGGCCAGGCCGCCCTCGCGGATCCGTTCGGCCAACCGGGTGAAGTCGCTGTCCGAGGACGCCAAGCAGATTCCGTCGACGGACCCGGAGTGCAGCAGATCCATCGCGTCGATCGCCAATGCCAGGTCCGCCGCGTTCTTTCCCTTGACCGCGGCGAACACCTGCACCGGACGAATGGACAGCTCCAGCAGGGTCTTCTTCCAGCTCCTCAGCGAGCCCGTCCAGTCACCGTAGGCACGCCTCACCTGCGCCTTCCCGTACCGGGCGATCTCGGCGAGCAGCGGCTCGACAGTCCACAACGGCACGTTCTCCGCATCGATGAGCACCGCGAGCCGAGCCGCGCCGATGCCGTCCACCACGCTGGTTCCTCCCCCTCGGGTACCCGGCACCCGCGGCTACAGAACACGGCTGGCCGCTCACAGGATGACACGCGGCCCGTGGGCCCGCAGCGCCACCGACCCTCGGGCCGTTTCCGACGCTCGCGGTACCGCATCCGTTCGTCCTACCCGGCCTGCACCCAGCGGGTGCCACACCTGAGCGTGGCGCAGAGGGCATGACACCGCGGTCCCCGTCATGGTCTTCACACCCGGCGAGTTGGACGCCTTCCCCGACGGCGCCGACGACGAGTTCAACCAGTAACAGGCAATACGGGTCCGTGGCGGCGTGGTGGAGGCGCTCGGTGTCCCCGAGCGGCAGCCGCCACTCGGTCTCGGTGCCGCGCCGGACCCAGTTCACGTCCTTTTTGCCCGGTCTGACCGGCTGCTCTTTTACACAGATGGTCTGGTCGAGGCCCGCAATTGCGGCACACGGGAGTTCTTCCCGCTTCTCCCGGCCGTGCAGGACGCGTTCGCCGGCGCAGAGCTGCCCGAGGCGACCGCGCGCCTGGTCTGCGCCCTCATCGACTGGAGCGGCGGTTCGCTCGGCGACGACATCGCGCTTGTCGCGGTAGAGCAGCGCTCCGGGTAGGGGCCCCCGGGAGGAACGCAGCGAAGAGCGGCAGTGCGGCGTTTGGTCCCTCGAACAGCCGCAGGGGTCCCGGTAGTTTGATGGAAAGACCACCGTTAGCGCCGGTCGGCGATCTCGCCGTGAGCCGGTGACGGTGATCTGCCTGCGATGTCGTGACCAGCGCATCCGTTGCTTTCCCGGCGGTTGCTACCGGGACTGGTCGGAGGGCGATCGCCGTGATCGTTTTCGGGTTTCGGTGCTCTCCGGCGCACGATCCGGTTCGCGGGCTGGGAGCCGCCTCCGGCGTCCTGTGCCGCTGCGGCGCACACCGTGACGGAGCCCCTCTGTTCGGATGACCCCACCAAGTCGTCGCTATACGAATCCAAATGATTTCGATACGCTTCCCTATTAGGATTTGATTAGGTCTGTCATTGGTTGTACTGACTGTCGTCTTCGTGTGTGTGGCGGTGGTTGGTATGGAACTGGGTGAGATGGGCCGTGTGCGGCCGGTGATCGAACGGTTCGCGGCGGAGATGTTCGCG
>NZ_UBIZ01000728.1:0-223 GCF_900465275.1 Parafrankia sp. Ea1.12
AATAAGCTCATTTAGTATCTTTTCAGTCCCATACTAGTTACTTATGAGTGGTATTTACCCCAATTATGGGAACATTACCAGAAGCTTCACCCTTAGAATAAGCTCATTTAGTATCTTTTCAGTCCCATACTAGTTACTTATGAGTGGTATTTACCCCAATTATGGGAACATTACCAGAAGCTTCACCCTTAGAATAAGCTCATTTAGTATCTTTTCAGTCCCA
>NZ_UBIZ01000591.1:0-6093 GCF_900465275.1 Parafrankia sp. Ea1.12
GTGGGGAACCGGGCTGGGATTCGGGTCGGGGTCGTGCGCGGCTCGGGCACCGGCGGGTACGGGGGGCGGTAGATGGGGTCGATCTGCGTGGTGAGGTCGGTGCCGGCGGACCTGTTCGCCCAGGCGCGGGCGTTGCGGCGGTGGATCTCGTGCATCTGCGCCACGAACCGTTCCGGGTCGCGCACGGTCCGGTCGACCAGGCCCTGCAGCGTGGCCAGGGATGACCTGGTCTCCGGGTCGAGGTCGTCGAGGTGGAACGGCCGGCCCTGCTCCAGGGCGCGGACGGGCGGGCAGTGGCGGAAGCAGGCGCGCAGGTCCGCGCCGAGGTGCTCGCGCAGGAACGCGACATCCGAGTCATCGGAGATCTTGTTGCCCACGGCCGACACGGTGATCTCGTAGTCCGCCGCGTACTCCCGGTACTGGTCGTGGACGGCGACCGCCTTCCGGGTCGGCTCGCAGACCAGGAATGTGTGGTCGAAGCGGGTGAACAGCCCGGACGCGAACGCGTCGGCCCCCGCCGTCATGTCGACGACGACGTACTCGCCGGCGCCGTCCACCAGGTGGTTCAGTAGCAGCTCGACCGCGCCGAGCTTCGAGTGGAAGCACGCGACGCCGAGGTCGTCCTCGGTGAACGCGCCGGTCGCGAGTAGCCGGACACCGTCGACGTCCACACCGAAACGCTCCCACAGCGGGTTGTCGTCACCCGTCCGCAGCAGCCGCGACCCGGGGCCGGGCGGTGTCGTCTTGACCATCATCCCGGCCGACGGGATGCGCGGGTTGCTGCCGCGCAGGTAGTCCTTGATCACGTCGAGGTGTTCACCCATCGGCGGCGCCGTGGCCTCCTCGCCGCCCGCTCCGCCGAGCGCCGCACCGAGGTGCTGGTTGATGTCGGCGTCGATGGCCAGGACGGGATGACCTCGCGCGGCGAGGTGGCGGCACAGCAGGGCCGAGAGCGTGGTCTTTCCACTCCCACCCTTACCGACAAAAGCGATCTTCATGGTGGCTGTCTCCGAGGTCGTGGCGGCGGTGCCGCGATCAGAGTGGCATCATAACCGTTATCGTTTTCGATAGCCTGGAGGCGGGCCGCCGGGTGACAACGCGGACGCGCCGGCACGCGGACGCGCCGTGAGGTACGGGTGTGGGGAGTGCCCGGCTCGCTCCCGGGCCGATGGTCTGACCCGTGCCGGTGACCCCGGTGCCGCGCGGCTGTCCCGCGCGCGGCTGCCCTCCACATGGCTGCCCTGCGTGTGGGCTGCCCCGCGCGGGCGCCGCGGGATACCGCTGATGAAAGCGTTATCCTCGGGAAGATCCCGCGATGTTTCGGCGTGGCGAATTTGTTCAATTTCTTTTTCGGTAAACGGAAAGTTTTCTTCGTTACCTGTCGTTTACCGGGCGAAGCGTCGCTGTGACATGCGCCCGCCAATAATCTATGCGGGTTCGCCGGAATTCGGCCTACTCCGGTCGGCGCGCGGCCGAGAAAAGCGGGCTGTCGGGCGCGGGTGCACCGCGGTCGGCGGCCGCCGTCCTGTTCGGCTGATTGGAGAGGATATCATCATGCCATTCGTGATCACCTCCGCGTGCATCGATGTCAAGGACGGCGCGTGCCTGGGTGGCGGATGCCCGGCCGACTGCATCTACGAGGGAAACCGCAAGATGTACATAAACCCCGATGAATGCACCGAGTGCGGGGCGTGTGCGGTCGCCTGCCCGGTCGGGGCGGCGATGATCGACGAGATGGTCCCGGACGAGGAGCAGGATTTCATCAAGAGCGAGGAGCTGTTCTTCTCCGAGGTCCTGCCCGGCCGGGACGAGCCGCTCGGCGAGCCGGGTGGTGCCGCTGAGGTCGGCAAGATCAATGCTGACTCGGAATTCGTCGCCGTGTACAAGAAGTAGGTATCGCGGCGGGTGGAGGGGCACCTCGCCACGAGGCCACGCCGGCGGATGATCGCTGCCGGCCTCCAGACAGATGCGCCTGGTCCGCTCCCTGGTCGATACTCCGACCAGGGAGAAGCAGCGCCGTGAAGCCGTGCTTGCGATGCCCGTCCGTGGCCGAGGGGCGGCGTGCCACCACGGTGAGCGGACGCCGCAGCGATCGTCTGGGGGATCATTGGTGGAACGGTCACGCCGGTCGGGGCGGTCGTGGTGAGACCGCCCAGCCAGGACGCGCTCTGGGAGGCCGTCACCAGCCGCAACGAGGGCATTCTTGCCACGATCGGCGAGACCGGGCTGCCCCACCTCTCGAACGTCTACTACGTTGCCGACGCCGAGCGCCGGCTGGTCCGTGTCTCGACGACGGGCGTCCGGGCCAAGGGCCGCAACCTGCTCCGCGACCCCAGGGCCGTGCTGCACGTGCCCGGCGGCGACTTCTTCAATTTCGCCGTCGCGGAGGGCGAGGTCACGCTGGCGATCCCGAGCGCGCCGGGCGACGAGGCGACGGACGAGCTGTACGCCGTGCACTCGGTCTTCAACGGGGCGGCGGAGCGGCCGGCGTTCGACCACCAGATGCTCGAGGCAAGCCGCATGGTCATGCGGCTTGAGGTGAACCGCCTGTACGGCCTGCTGCACCGGGCCTGACGGGCCCGCCTCGTGGACGACTGGCAGGTCGGGGAAACGCCGGGAAGTGGAGGAACGCCCGTGGACGACTTCGCGGTGAGCTTCGAGGTGAGCAAGGACGTCGAGGCCATCAAGCAGTTGAAGGCCCGTTACTTCCGGCTGCTCGACACGAAGGACTGGGACGGCCTGCGCGGGCTCTTCACCGACGACCTGGTGGTCGACACCACCGGGTCGGGTGGCGGGGTGATCGCCGGTGCCGACGCGTTCGTGGGATTCGTCAGCTCCCACCTCGCGGAGGCGGTCACCGTCCACCACGGACACACCCCGGAGATCACGCTGACCTCACCGTCGGAGGCCACCGGCATCTGGGCCATGGAGGACCGGATCTGGTTCGCGAACGGCCACGCGATGACCGGTTTCGGTCACTACCACGAGACCTACGCGAAGACTGACGGCTCCTGGCGGATCGCCTCCTCGGCGCTGACCCGCCTCCGCGTCGACATGACCGGACCTGCCACCGCCTGACGGAAATCGACCCCCCCGCGAACGCGGGTCGTGGTATTTCCGTCGGCAGGGTCAGGGATAACGGGGCAGGTCAACCTACGGTGCCGGTCGGGCCGCCTCGGACCA
This sequence comes from Parafrankia sp. Ea1.12, assembly GCF_900465275.1. Taxonomy (NCBI): domain Bacteria; kingdom Bacillati; phylum Actinomycetota; class Actinomycetes; order Frankiales; family Frankiaceae; genus Parafrankia; species Parafrankia sp. Ea1.12. The sequence goes on from NZ_UBIZ01000591.1 coordinate 3,184, forward strand.
GCCCCGGTCGCGCAACGCCTCCCAGGCGATGCGGACATGGGCGCTGGTGAACATCCTGTCCTTACGAGGGCTCCGCTCCCGGACGAGCCGGCCGCCCGGTCGCGGTCAGGTCGGGTCGATGTGACGGGTGAGGAGTGTGCGGGCGTCGCGGGCTACGCCGATCATGCCGCGCCGTGCGGCGCGGTCGGCGACGTCGCGCAGGTCGTCGAGGTCCACGGGGTCGCCGGCGAGCGCGGCGAGCTCCGCGGCGAACAGGCGGCAGCGCAGCAGCGCGCCGACGCCCTGCGCGCGGGTGGCGACCTCCACGGCGGTCCGCAGATGCTCGCGCGCGCCCGGGAGGTCGCCGCCCAGTGCGGCCAGCCGGGCGAGGGCCAGCGCGACCGTACCGACGTAGCCGCACTGGCCGATGTTCGCGACGCAGTGCGCGACGGGCGTGAGCCGTGCCATCAGTGTGCTGACCTGTGAGCGCAGGCCGAGGTCGGCGACCGCGTGGGCGAGCATCGTCAGCCGCGAGTGGGTGGTCCAGGTGACCGGCTCGACCTGCGCGATCTCCGCGATCAGCAGCTTGTCGGCATCAGGCTCGCCGCGGGCGACCGCGGTCAGCGCCGGCGCCCACGGGACGAACGGGCTGATCGGCACCGGCTCGTCCGGCTCGTCCGGCTCGTCCAGCCGGCCCTGCTCCCAGCACAGAGCGAGCAGCGCGAGGTGGTACACGCCGCTCTCGTAGAGCTCGGTCTCCCGGTGCAGGGCGAAGGCGTGGTGGTAGATCTCCTCCGCCGTGGAGAGGTCGTCGTCCCGCCACAGCGCCAGTGAGCCCTGCGCCCAGCGGAACTGCACCCGGCTGGCCGGCAGCCGCAGCAGGTCGCTGCCGAGCGCGCCGAGCCGGACGTGCTCGGCGGACCCCGGGTCGCCCAGCTCCGTCTTCGCCAGGTAGAGCAGCCCGTGCGCGATCACCTCGTCGATCTGCGCGCTGGCGTGCGGGACGGTGGCCAGCCGGTTGAGCAGCTCGACGGACTCGGCGGCCCGCTCCGCGATCCCGGAGAACACCAGTGCCCGACTGAGTAACGCGTCGGCCAACGCCTCGTCGTCACCGATGCGTTCGGCCAGCTCGATCGCCCGGCGGCTGAGCAGGTCGGGGACGGAGCCGTCCGGGTCGTAGGCGCTGCCGACGGCGAGCGCGGCCAGCACCCGGACGTGCGCGGCGGGGTCGGCGGCGACGAGGGTCTCCAGGCCGGCGAGGCGCGCCAGCAGTGGTGCCGGGTCGTCGCCGTAGACGGCCCAGGGCCAGGATCCGCTGGTCCGTAGCAGCGCGGCGGCCAGCCGGCCGGCCGAGTCGAGCCGCCCGCGGCGCACCGCGTCGAGCAGGCCGGCGTCGACGACGTCGAGCACCGTCTGGCCCCGCCCGGCGCGGGCGAGCGCGCTGACCCGCGCGACGAGCACCTCGTCCCGGTCGATGTCGAGATCACCGGCGCTCCGGTCGAGGACTTCCAGCGCCTGGCCCCACCAGTGCGCGGCGGCTTCCGACTGCCAGCGGCGCTCCGCGTCGAGGGCGGCGGCGCGGCAGGCGTCGAACACGTCGGCGGACTCGGCCAGCGGCCAGGCGGCGGCGAGATGCGCGGCCCGGCGGGAGAGCGCCTCGCCACCACCGGAGCCGCCCCCGGCGGAGCCGCTGCCGGAGCCGCCGCCGGAGCCTCCGCTGCCTGGGCCGCCGTCCACCGGGCCGAGGGCCTCGGCCACCCGCAGGTGCAGCCGCTGGCGGCGCAGGCTGGAGATCCCGGCGACGACCTCGTCGCGCAGCAGCGCGTGCGCGAACATGTACCGCCCGGTGCCGGCGGCCTGGACGATCACATGTTCGTCCGAGGCCTCGTCCAGCAGGTCGGCGAGCTCGTCGCGATCGAGCCGGGTCACCTTGCCGAGCAGGTCGATGTCCAGGACGTCGCCGATGACGGCGGCGGCGCGCAGCACCTGGAGCACCGCCGGATCGAGGACGGCGAGCCGCTGCCCGAGCACCGAGCGCACGGCGACGGGTACCTTTCCGCCGGCGCGGTCCTCGGCGGGCAGGCGGGCGTACTCGCAGACGAAGAACGGGTTCCCGCTGGTCCGGTCGGCCAGCTCGGCGGCCTCGGCGTCGTCGATGGCCTGGCCGCTGATCCGGTTGACCAGCTCCGACACCTCGCCCTCGGTCAGCGGTGGGACGGCCAGCCGCCGTGATCCGTGCCGGCGGGCCGCGGCGGCGAGCAGCCGGTCGAGCTCGGGGCGGCCGGTGACGTCCCTGGCGGTCACGACGAGGGCCAGCCCGGGGCACGCCCCGGCGTCGGCGAGGTGGGTGAGCAGCCGCAGGCTCGCGGTGTCCGCCCAGTGGACGTCCTCGGCCACCACCAGCAGCGGACGGGTCCGCACGGCCTCGGAGAGTGCGTCGAGCACCCGGCCGTAGACGACGAACCGGGCCGCGTCCGCGTCGGCGCCGCTCGGCGGGGTCAGCAGATCGTCGGGGTCGGCGCCGAGGTCACGCAGCAGTTGGCGCACCGGCCACCAGGGCGGGACGGCGTCGTCGTCGGGGCACCCCGTCCGCGAGACCGCCCCGCCGGCCCGGTGCCAGCCGGCGGCGGCCTCCTCGGCGAGCCGGCTCTTGCCGATGCCCGCGGGGCCGGTGAGAACCACCCAGCGGACGGGCCCGGTCATCGCCTCGGACAGCACCGAGTCGAGCACGGCGATCTCGCGCACCCGGCCGACGAGTTCCCCGTACCGGACTCCCGGCGTTCCCTCGCCTTCGGACGCCCCGCTGCCGGCCATGGTGGTCGGGGCGGCGGGGCGGGCCGCGCCGACGGCGATCGGGTTGACGGCGATCGGGTTGGCGGGGTTGGCCGCGGCGGCGGTGTTGGCTGGGCCGGTGGAAGTGTTGGCTGGGCC
>NZ_UBIZ01000590.1:0-251 GCF_900465275.1 Parafrankia sp. Ea1.12
GCTGCCGCCGTGGTCGGACAAGCTGGTCGGTGAGGTGGTCCGCCTGCTGTTGGAGGCGTACTACGAACCGACCTTCTCCGATCTGTCTTACGGTTTCCGTCCTGGCCGGGGATGCCACACCGCACTAGAGGGTGTCTGAAAAGGGTCAGGATGGGTAGGGCAGGGGGTGTGTGAAGCCTCGGTGTGAGGGAGGCTGGTGATGGCCGAGCGGCGCGGGTATCCGACTGATCTGTCCGATGCCGAATGCTATC
>NZ_UBIZ01000589.1:0-17655 GCF_900465275.1 Parafrankia sp. Ea1.12
ACACCCGCCTGGACAAGGTGGCCGAGGGCTTCGGCTGCTACGGCGAGTACGTCGAGCGCGACGAGGACATCGCCCCCGCCATCAAGCGCGCCTACGCCAGCGGAAAGACCGCCGTCATCCACGTCGCGGTCGACCCGAAGGCCAACTCCGAGGAAATGCCGAGCTACGACGAGTTCCGCACCTGGTACGCCGAGGGAACGCAGTGATCCCGGCCCCGACCCGTATATCAGCGAATTCCTGACAGTATCTCGGAGAGGAACGGAGGGTGTCATGCGTGAATACTTAAAGTTCTACATCGGCGGCCAGTGGGCGGAACCGGCCGAGCAGCGGACCTTTGATGTCGTGAATCCGGCGACCGAGCAGGTTGCCGGCCGGGTGGCACTCGGCTCCGCCACCGACGTCGACCGGGCGGTCGCGGCCGCCCGGGCCGCCTTCCCCAGCTGGTCGGCGACCAGCCGCGAGGAGCGGATCGCGGTCCTCGAGAGCATCCTCGACGTCTACCAGAAGCGTGCCGGCGACCTCGCCACCGCGCTGACCGAGGAGATGGGCGCGCCGGCCGCGCTGGCCAACGGCTTCCAGGTCGGCCTCGGCGCCGGGCACCTGACCACTGCGATCGAGATCCTCAAGAACTTCTCCTTCGAGGAGCAGCGCGGGGTCACCCGCGTGGTCCTCGAGCCGATCGGGGTCTGCGGCCTGATCACGCCGTGGAACTGGCCGATCAACCAGATCGCGGTCAAGGTCCTCCCCGCGCTCGCCACGGGCTGCACCGTGGTGCTCAAGCCGTCCGAGGAGTCGCCCTTCACCGGGCAGATCCTCGCCGAGATCTTCGAGGCGGCCGGGGTCCCCGCCGGCGTGTTCAACCTGGTCCAGGGCGACGGCCCCAGCGTGGGCGTGCCGCTGTCGGCGCATCCCGACGTGGACCTGATCTCGTTCACCGGCTCCACCCGCGCGGGCATCGAGATCGCCAAGAACGCCGCGCCCACGGTGAAGCGGGTGACCCAGGAGCTGGGCGGCAAGAGCCCGAACATCGTTCTCGACGACCAGGACTTCGCCGAGAACGTCGCCAAGGGCGTCCTCAACATGATGGGCAACTCCGGGCAGACCTGCACGGCGCCCGCCCGCCTGCTGGTGCCCAGCGCCCGGATGGAAGAGGCGATCAGCGCCGCCCGCGAGGCCGCGGCGCAGGTGACCGTGGGCGATCCCAACGGCGAGTTCACGATCGGGCCGGTGGTCTCCGGGCGCCAGTTCGAGAAGATCCAGGGCCTGATCCAGCAGGGCATCGACGAGGGCGCCACGCTGGTCGCCGGCGGGACCGGTCGCCCGGACGGGCTGGAGACGGGCTTCTACGTCAAGCCCACCGTCTTCGCCGACGTCACGAACGACATGACCATCGGCCGGGAGGAGATCTTCGGGCCGGTGCTCACGATTCACGGCTACGACAGCGTGGATCACGCCGTCGAGCTCGCGAACGACACCGAGTACGGCCTCGCCGGCTATGTGGCCGGCGCGGACCTCGAGGCGGCGCGCGCCGTCGCCCGGAGGATCCGGGCCGGGTGGGTCGCGATCAACGACGGGTTCGACTTCGGTGGTCCGGTCGGCGGCTACAAGAAGAGCGGGAACGGGCGCGAGTGGGGCGAGTTCGGTTTCCACGAGTACCTGGAGACCAAGGGCATCCACGGCTACTAGCCCGACAGGCGAGGGTTCGCGCGCCGGGCTACCGGCGCGCTGAGGAAGGACTAGATCTCCGATGTTCTCCGCGATTCTGATCGAAAAGGGCGAGGCCGGTCAGACGGCCGCCGTCACCAGCCTGGACGAGGCGCAGCTGCCGGCCGGTGACGTCGACATCGAGGTGGAGTACTCCACGCTGAACTACAAGGACGCCCTCGCGATCACGGCCAGCTCGCCGGTCGTTCGCAAGTTCCCGATGGTGCCCGGCATCGACCTCGCCGGTGTCGTCACCGACAGCACGCACGCGGACTGGAAGAAGGGCGACCGCGTCGTCCTCAACGGGTGGGGTGTGGGCGAGACCCACTGGGGCGGGCTGTCCCAGCGCGCCCGCCTGAACGGGGACTGGCTGGTGCCGCTGCCCGCGGTCTTCACCGCCCGCCAGGCGATGGCGATCGGCACCGCCGGCTACACGGCTGGCCTCTGCGTGGACGCCCTGCTCTCCCACGGCGTGACGCCGGACCAGGGCGAGGTCCTGGTGACGGGGGCGACCGGCGGCGTCGGCAGCGTGGCGGTCGCGCTCCTGGCGAAGGCCGGGTTCACGGTCGCCGCCGCCACCGGGAAGGCCTCCGAGGCCGACTACCTGCGCCAGCTCGGCGCGACGACGGTGATCGACCGCGCCGATCTCTCCGGGCCCGGCAAGCCGATGCAGAAGGAGCGCTGGGCGGGCGTCGTCGACTCCGTCGGCAGCCACACCCTGGCGAACGCCTGCGCGCAGACCCGTTACCGCGGCACGGTCGCCGCCTGCGGGCTGGCCCAGGGCATGGACTTCCCGGCGTCGGTCGCGCCGTTCATCCTGCGCGGGGTGTCGCTGCTCGGCATCGACAGCGTGATGGCGCCCGCGAAGCCGCGGCTGGCCGCCTGGGAGCGCCTCGCCCGCGACCTGGATGTCAGCGCCCTCGAGCTGATCGCCGAGGAGATCACGCTGGCCGACGCGGTCGAGGCGGCCCGCCGTCTGCTCGACGGCAAGGTCCGCGGCCGCATCGTCGTCGACGTCAACAGATAGGGCGGGAGCACCGAGATGAGCGAGAAGCCCACCGAATCGAAGATCGAGCTCGACCTCTCCGACGTCGACCACCGGGTCGGACTGCCGATCGGCGGGGGACAGCTGTGGGACCCGTGCACCGCGACCGACATCCGCCGCTGGGTGATGGCGATGGACTACCCCAACCCGCTGCACTGGGACGAGGAGTTCGCGCGTGAGTCCCGGTACGGCGGCCTGATCGCGCCGCAGTCCATCGCGGTCGGCCTGGACTACGGCCACGGCTGTGCGCCCGCCTGCGTCGGGTACATCCCCGGCAGCCACCTGATCTTCGGTGGCGAGGAGTGGTGGTTCTACGGCAGCCCCATCCGGGTCGGCGACAAGCTGGTCCAGGAGCGGCGTTTCCACGACTACAAGGTCGCGGACACGAAGTTCGCCGGGCCGACGATGTTCTCTCGTGGGGATACCGCGCACCGCAACCAGCACGGCGCCCTGGTCGCCCGCGAGCGCTCGACGGCCATCCGCTACCTGGCCGCCGAGGCGGAGAAGCGCGGCATGTACGAGAACCAGGTCGGCGCGGTGAAGCGCTGGACGAGCACCGAGCTGGGCGAGATCGAGAAGCTCCGCCACAGCTGGCTCACCTCGAACCGCACGGGCCTCTCGCCCGCCTTCGAGGACGTCAGCGTCGGTGACACCCTGCCGCGGCGGGTGATCGGCCCGCACAGCATCGCCAGCTTCACCACCGAGTACCGCGCCTTCATCTTCAACATCTGGGGGACGTTCCACTGGACGGCGCCCCCCGGCATCGAGGACCCCTGGGTCTACCAGGACCCGGGCTGGGTGGAGGGCTTCGGCTTCGACGAGGAGGGCGCCCGGATCGACCCGCGCCTGCGCGACGGGCTCTACGTCGGGCCGTCGCGTGGTCACATCGACAGTGACAAGGCCAGCGAGGTCGGCATGGCCCGCGCCTACGGCTACGGCGCCACGATGGGCGCCTGGTGCACCGACTACCTCTCCTACTGGGCCGGTCACGACGGAATGGTGCGCCATTCCAAGGCCAGTTTCCGCCTCCCCGCCTTCGAGGGCGACGTCACCTACTTCGACGGCGAGGTGGTCGGCAAGGAGGAGGGCTCGGTGTGGGGCGTGCCGCTGGTCCAGGTGAAGCTGCGGCTCACCAACCAGGACGGCGGCGTGCTGGTGGACTGCACCGCCGAGGTCGAGCTGCCGTTCCGGCGCGACCGCGTGGCCGGGAGCTGATCGATGGGTGCGCAACCGCTCACCGCGGAACCGGCCGCGGCGGGACCGAACGGTACGGGGGAGAGCGCGGGGAGCCGGCGTTCCCTGTCGATCGTGTCGGGCCCGCCGCTGGGCGACGAGCCGGGCCTCGGGGCGCTGACGCTCCCCGGCTTCCTGCGTGAGGTCACGGCGAGGTACGGCGAGCGCGAGGCGCTCGTCGCGCGCCCCGCGGGGGCCGGGGCGGACGCCGCGGCCGCCGTGCGCTGGACCTACAGCGAGCTGTGGGAACGCGCGGTCGAGGTGGCGAGCGCGCTGCGCGCCTGCGGGGTCGGCAAGGACAGCCGGGTCGGTGTCCTGATGACGAACCGCCCCGAGTGGATCTCGGCGGTGTTCGGCATCTCGCTCGCCGGGGGTGTCGCCGTCGCCCTCAGCACGTTCTCGACCCGGTCCGAGCTGGACGACCTGCTGCGGATCTCCGGCGCGTCGGTGCTGCTGCTCGAGCGCAGCGTGCTGAAGAAGGACTTCGCGGCCGTGCTGACCGAGCTGGAGCCGGAGATCGCCCGGGCCGAGCCCGGCGCGCTGGAGTCGGCCCGGTTCCCCTTCCTGCGCCGCGTGGTCGTGCTCGGGGACGGCGGCCCCACCGGCGCGATCGAGACCTGGGAGGACTTCCTCGCCCGCGGCCGCGACGAGCCCCGCGAGCTGGTCGAGGCCACGGGCGCGGCCGTGCAGCCGAGTGACACGGCCCTGCTGTTCTTCTCGTCGGGCACCACGAGCCGGCCGAAGGGCATCCTGAACTCGCACCGCGGTGTCGCCATCCAGTTATGGCGCTTCCGGCGCATGTACCGGTTCGACCCGGAGGACCACATCCGCTGCTGGACGGCCAACGGCTTCTTCTGGTCGGGGAACTTCGGCATGGCGCTCGGCGCGACCTTCGCCAGCGGCGGCTCCGTCGTCCTGCAGCCGACGTTCCTGCCCGCCGAGGCGCTCGAGCTGATGGACGCGGAGAAGGTCAACTTCCCGTTCGCCTGGCCGCACCAGTGGGCCCAGCTCGAGGCGGCGCCGAACTGGAAGGACGTCGACCTGAGCAGCATGCGCTTCGCGGACGTCAGGTCCGCGATCGCGCGGCACCCGACGGTCTCGGCCCGCTGGGAGGAACCGGGGCACGCCTACGGCAACACCGAGACCTTCACGCTCACGACCGGCCTGCCGGCCGACACGCCGCCGGAGCGGCACCGGGACAGCAGTGGCGAGGCGCTCCCGGGCGTGACGCTCAAGATCGTGGACCCGCTCACCGGCGTCGTCGTCCCGCGCGGCGAACAGGGCGAGATCTGCGTCAAGGGGCCCACGCTCATGCTGGGCTACGTCGGCACCCCGCTCGACGAGACGCTCGACGCCGAGGGCTTCTTCCGCACCGGCGACGGCGGCTACCTCGACCATGACGACCTGCTGTTCTGGAAGGGCCGGCTCACGGACATCATCAAGACCGGGGGCGCGAACGTCTCGCCCCGGGAGGTCGACGAGACGCTCGCCAGCTATACCGGCGTCAAGCTGGCCCAGACGGTCGGCGTCCCGCACGAGACGCTCGGCGAGATGGTGGTCTCCTGCATCGTCCCGCACGAGGGCGTGACCCTCGACGCCGAGGAGATCCGCGGCTTCCTGCGGGAGCGGCTGGCGAGCTACAAGGTGCCGCGCCGGGTGCTCTTCTTCCGCGAGGAGGACATCGCGGTCACCGGCAGCGCGAAGATCAAGTCCGCTGATCTGCGTGCGCTGGCGGCCAGCCGGCTGGCGGGCGAGACGGCCCCTGCCCCGGCCTGATGAGACGGCGCCAGCGCCGCCCCGGCTCGACGCCGGGGCGGCGCGGCGGTGTTGGAGCGAGCCGCGCCGGGTGGGCCGCGCCGTCGGGCGCGACGGGGCCGGGCCGGTGGGACGCGACGGTGAGAGGAGCATGACCGATGGCCGCGATCGTCACGGAGAAGCTGGGTGAGAAGGTCGGGGCGGAGGTGCTCGGCGTCGACGCCGATCGCCTGCTCAACGACCAGGACCTGCCCTCGGCGTGCCTGACGGCACTCGAGGAGAACGGCGCGCTGCTCTTCCGCGGGCTGAACATCGACCCCGCCACCCAGGTCGCGTTCTGCCGGCGGCTGGGTGAGCTGCTCTCCTTCCCGACCTCCCCGCCCTACGACATCCCGGAGATCAACGAGATCAACTGGGATCCCTCGCATCCGCGGGCGGAGTACTTCCGGGGCAACGTCGCCTGGCACATCGACGGCGCGCTCGACTACGACATCCCACCGAAGGCGTCGGTGATGACCGCCGAGGTGGTCACCGAGCAGGGCGGGGAGACGGAGTTCGCCAGCACCTACGCCGCCTACGACGATCTCACCGACGCGGAGAAGGAGCGGTTCGCCGACCTCCGGGTGGTCCACACCCTCGAGGCGATCGTGCGCCCCGCGTACCCGAACCCGACCCCGGAGCAGCTGGCGGACTGGGCGAAACGGCCGTCGCGGGAGCACCCGCTGGTGTGGCAGCACCGGTCGGGCCGGCGTTCGCTGGTGTTCGGCTCGACGACGTCGCACATCGTCGGGATGAGCCGCGAGGACGGCCGGGCGCTGCTCGACGAGCTGGAGGAGCGGGCCACCTCGCCGGACCGGGTGTTCTCGCACTCGTGGACGGCGGGGGACATGGTGATCTGGGACAACCGCGGGCTGGTCCACCGGGTCCGCCCGTTCGACCAGACCGAGCCGCGCCGGATGCACCGCATCACCCTCGCCGGCGACGAGCCGATCCAGTGACCGGCCGCACAGCGGTCGTCACCGGCGGCGGGTCGGGCATCGGGGAGGCCATCAGCCGGCGGCTGGCCGCCGACGGGGCCCTGGTCGCGATCCTCGACCTGGACGGCTCCGCCGCCGAGGCCGTCGCCAGCTCCATCGAGGAGGTCGGTGGGAAGGCGGTCGGCCTGGCCGCCGACGTGGCGGACCGGGCCGCGGTCAACGCGGCGGTGGACGAGGCACGCGGCCGGCTCGGCCGGCCGACGATCCTGGTCAACAACGCCGGGATGACCCGCCCGAGCCCGTTCCTCGAGATCACCGACGCGATGTGGGAGAAGTCGCTCGCCGTCAACCTCAACGGCACCTTCTACTGCTGCCAGGCCATCCTGCCCGACATGCTCGCCGAGGGCTGGGGGCGCATCGTCAACATCTCCTCGTCGAGCGTGCACAGCGGCACGCCCCGGCTGGGCTCCTACGTCACCGCCAAGTCGGGGATCCTCGGGCTCACCAAGGTGCTCGCCCTCGAGTTCGGGCCGCGCGGCATCACCGTCAACACCATCCCGCCGGGGTTCATCGACACCCCGATGCTGCGCGCGCAGGAGCGGGGGGGCCTCATGAACGTCGAGCAGCAGACGGCCCGGACGCCGGTCGGCCGGATCGGGCGCGCCGAGGACGTCGCCGCCGCCTGCGCGTTCCTCGTCAGCGACGAGGCCGGCTACATCACCGGCCAGGTCTTCGGCGTCAACGGCGGCCGGAACACCTGAGACGTGCGGCCGACAGGACCGGCGGGCCGCACCGCCGGGAGGCAGCCGCTCGGTCCTGTCGCACAGCCCCACGCTGACGGACCGTCAGCACCCGGACCGCCAGCGTGCGGCGGCGGTGGCGCTCAGCCGCCGGACAGGCGGATGCGGCTGTTGTCCCAGCTGAGCACCCGTTCGTCCGGGACGAGCCGGAGGACGGCGCGGTCGGTGTACGCCGACCGCGCCGCGGCCGGCAGCCGCTGCGGGGAGACCCGGAACGCGGCGTACTTCTCGTCCAGCAGGCTCCGGACGCGATCGCGGGTGGCGTCGTCCTCGACCGGGCCCACCCGGCCGCTGAGGTGCACCGCGCGCAGCTCGGCCCAGGCCCGCCCGGACTCGACGAGGAACGCCGCCCGCGGGTCGCGCCGGACGCGGCCCAGCTTGCGCGCCCCGGACGGGGTGGACAGGCAGACCGTCCGGTCGACGACCACGAACCACGTCGGCAGCGAGACCGGCGCGCCGTCCGCGCGCAGGGTGGTGAGCACCCCCGTGTGCGCGGCGCTGACGAACTCCCAGATCTCGTCCTCGCTCAGCCGGATGCTCACTCTTCGTCCCCCGGCCCTAGCTTCCGGCGGGGCGCGGCTGGCCGACGAGCTCGGTCAGCCCGGTGCGCTGCACCTTGCCCATCGCGTTCACCGGCAGGGCGTCGACCTGGGTCCAGAACTCCGGGACCTTGTACGGCGAGAGCTCGCGCCGGCACAGCTCGGTGAGCGCGCCGGTGTCGAGCGGGCCGCCGGTGCCGCTCTCGACCACCGCGGCGACCCGCTGCCCGAGCCGCTCGTCGGGCACCCCGCACACCGCGACCCGGGCGACGTCCGGGTACGTCGCGATGACCCGCTCCACCTCGAGCGGGTAGACGTTCGCGCCGCCCCGGATGATGATCAGCTTCTTGCGGTCGAGCACGGTCAGCCACCCGTCGGCGTCGACGGTCCCGATGTCGCCGGTGGCGATCGGTCCCGGCTCCAGCGGCCGGACGGCACCGTTCTCCCAGAACCCGAGCGTGGGCCGCCAGACGCCGGCCCACGGGCCGGTCGTGGCGCCGCTCAGCCGCAGCTCGCCGAGCTCACCGGCGGGCAGCCGGCGGCCCTCGTCGTCGTGGGCCGCCACGTCGAGGTGCGGCAGCACCTGCCCGCTCGCCCGCGGGCGCCACTCGTCACCCGACGGGTCGATCGACACGACGGTCGGAGCCTCGGTCAGGCCGTAGGTGGTCCGCGGGACCAGCCCGTGCGCGTCGGCGAACGCCCGACGCAGCACGTCCGGGGTGTCGCTGCCGCCGCTCCAGACCTCCCGCAGCGAGCCGATCTCGGCCTCGGGGCGGGCGGCCAGGTCGTGCAGCTGCGCGGGCGCGCCGTTCCACACGGTGACCTGCCGGCTGGAGATCCATTCGACGACGCCGGCGACGTCCCGGCGGCTCATCACCACCGCGCACCCGCCGGCCTGCGCGGTGAGCAGGGTGGAGAGCACCATCAGGTTGAGGATCGTGAACGGGAAGCTGTCGCCCTTGCGCAGCTCGGGGCCCCAGCCCCGGGTGGCGACGAGCACCGCGCCCGGCAGGAGCAGGTTGCGCTGGCTGTGCACGACCGCCTTGGGACGTCCCGACGTCCCGCTGGTGAACGCGATGCCGGCCGGGGCGTCGATGTCGTGGTCGACCCGGGGGGCGCGCTCGCCGCGGGCGAGGAGTCCGGCCCACCGGTCGGGGTCGACGCGGCCCGGGGAGTCCAGCAGGTAGCGGGGGCCGGCCAGCACGACGGTGGGCTCGCAGATCTCGTGCAGCTCCCGCTGCTCGCTCGCGGCGAGCGCCTCGCCGATCCCCGCCCAGACGGCGCCGATCCGCTGCGCGCCGTGGAACGCGGCGACGATGTCGAGGTCGTTGGGCAGGCAGGCCGCGACGCGGTCACCCGGGCGAACACCGAGCGACCACAACGCTCCGGCCGCGCGGTCCGCCTGCTCGTCGAGCTCGGCGTACGACCAGATACCCGAGACCGCCTCGACCGCCGCGGCCTGCGGGCGGGCCGCGAGAGCGGCGTCGAGCACGCCGGCGATCGGGCCGGGGACCCGCGCGACCTGGGCGGACGTCCCGCTCAGGGGCTGCGGATCCGTGCGCTGCGGTGTTTCACGAGTGCTGCTCACGACATCTTGATATCACTATCCTTACAAGGATTCATCCCTTATTCTCGGCGTGGCGCGGTTCCTGGCCGGCCGGGTCCTGTCGATCGAGGAGTGGTCGATACGTGAAGGCTGGTCCGCTGTCGGGCGTTCGGGTCGTCGATCTGACCGCGATGGTCATGGGTCCCCACTGCACGCAGATCATGGCCGACATGGGGGCGGACGTGATCAAGATCGAACCCCCCGCCGGCGACAACACCCGCTACATCTCGGTCGGGCCGGAGCCCGCCATGGGCGGTGTGTTCGTCAACGTCAACCGCGGCAAACGCGGCGTCGTGCTGGACCTGCGCTCCGACGAGGGCCGGGAGGCGCTGCGCGGGCTCGTCGCGGGCGCGGACGTGTTCGTCCACTCGATGCGGGCGAAGGCGATCGCCGGGCTCGGCTTCGGCTACGACGAGGTGGCCGCGATCAACCCGTCGATCGTCTACACCAACTGCTACGGGTACGGGCGGCGCGGCCCGGACGCCGACCTCACCGCCTACGACGACACGATCCAGGCGGAGTGCGGGCTGCCGTTCGCCCAGGAGCAGCTGACCGGCGAGTCGAGCTACGTGGGCACCATCCTCGCCGACAAGGTCGCCGGGCTGACCGCCCTCTACGCCACCGTGATGGCGCTGTTCCACCGCGAGCGCACCGGCGAGGGGCAGGAGGTCGAGGTCGCCATGTTCGAGACCATGGCCGCCTTCATGCTGGTCGAGCACGCCAACGGCGCGATGTTCACCCCGCCGCTGGGCCCCGCGCTCTACCCCCGCGCGGTGACCCCGAACCGCCGGCCCTACCGCACCCGCGACGGCCAGATCTCCGCGCTGGTCTACAACGACAAGCAGTGGTCCGCCTTCGTCGGCGCCGTGCGGCCGGAATGGGCCGGCGAGCAGTTCGCCACCCTCGCCCAGCGTGCCCGCCGGATCGACGTCGTCTACGCCCTGCTGGCCGAGACGTTCCTGCAGCGCACGACGAAGGAGTGGCTCGACCTGCTGCGCTCCCTCGACATCCCCGCCGCGCCGGTGCGCACGCTCGACGAGCTCTTCGACAACCCGCACCTCAACGAGGCCGGCTTCTTCGAGACGGTGCCGAGCCGCAACGGCCCGGTGCGCTTCCCCGGAATCCCGACCTGGTTCTCGCGGACCCCCGGCAGGGTCGCCGGCCCCGCGCCCAGGCTCGGCGAGCACACCCGGGAGGTCCTCGACGAGCTCGGCGGGGAGTCCGGGTGGCCGTCCCCGCAGCCGCGGTCCGCTCGACCAGATGGAGGTTGACGATGGTCAACGTCGCGAGCCTGCTGACCGCCTCGGCGCGGCGGCACCCGGACCGGTGCGCGGTGCGGTTCGCCGGACGCCGGACGTCCTACGGCGAGCTGCGCGAGCAGGCGGCCAGGTTCGGCTCGGCGCTGCTCGGGCGCGGCCTGGAACGCGGCGACCGGGTCGCGGTGCTGCTGCCCAACTGCCCGCAGTACCTGGTCGTGCTGTTCGGGGCCTGGCACGCCGGCCTGGTCGCCGTGCCGGTGAACGCCAAGCTGGCCGGCCCGGAGATCCAGGTGATCCTGGACGACAGCGGCGCCCGGGCGTTCGTCCACGCCGGCGCGGGCACAGTCGCCGGCCTCGATCTCACCGGGGTCCAGGAGGTGGTGGTCGACGTCCACGGTTCCGGCGACACGGCCGGCGACGCCGCCGGGACCGCCGGGACCGGTGCGGCCGGGTTCGACCGGCTGCTGGCCGAGGGCTCCGCTGAACTGGTGCCGGTCGACGTCGCCGGGGACGACCTCGCCTGGCTGTTCTACACGTCGGGGACGACCGGCCGCCCCAAGGGGGCCGAGCTCAGCCACCGCAACCTCACCGTCACGACCTGGACGCTGCTCGCCGACGTGTGCGACTACCGGCCCTCGGACCTCGCCCTGCACGTCGCGCCGCTGTCCCACGGCAGCGGCCTGTACTCCCTGGGCGCGATCGCCCGCGGCGCCGAGAACCTGATCCACGACGGCGGCGGGTTCGACCCGGCCGAGGTGCTCGAGCTCGTCGCGCGCGAACGGATCACCGTCATCGCCTTCCTGGTGCCGACGATGATCGTGAAGCTGCTCGGCGCCCCCGAGACGGACACGAGCTCGCTGCGCTGCGCCGTCTACGGCGGCGCGCCCATCCACGTCGAGCACTCCCGCGCGATGATCGAGCGGTTCGGGCCGGTGTTCGTGCAGATCTACGGCCAGGGCGAGTCACCCATGACCATCACCTACCTCGACCACGGCGCCGCACCCGACACCCCCCTCGACTCGGCGGGCGTGGCACACCCGGGGGTCGAGGTGCAGATCATGGGCGCCGACGACCGGCCGCTGCCCGCCGGCGAGGAAGGCGAGATCTGCGTCCGCGGGGACGTGGTGATGCGGGGCTACTGGAACAACCCGGAGGCGACCGGCCGGGCGTTGCGGGGCGGCTGGCTGCACACCGGTGACATCGGCCGCCTCGACGAGCACGGCCGCCTGTTCCTCCTCGACCGCAGCAGCGACGTCATCATCTCCGGCGGGTCCAACATCTACCCACGGGAGGTCGAGGAGGTGCTGATCCAGCATCCCGCCGTCGCCGAGGTCGTGGTCTTCGGTGTACCCGACGAGCTCTGGGGCGAGAACGTCGTCGCCGCGGTCGTGCCCGCGGACGCGCCGCCCCCGGAGAGCGACCTCATCGACTTCAGCCTCACCCACATCGCCCGCTTCAAGAAGCCGAAGAAGATCATCTACGTCGACGCGCTGCCCAAGAGCTCCTACGGCAAGGTTCTCCGGCGGGAGGCCCGCCGGCTCGCACTGGCGGCGGGCGAGACGGCCGGCCACGAGCACGTGACCGGCCAGCCTGCCACCATCAAGTCCGTTGACCGCGATCCAGGAGCCGCCGAATGAAACTGACCGACACCGCCGCCATCGTCACCGGAGGGGCCTCCGGCCTCGGGGCCGCGACCGCCGCCGCGCTCGCCGCGCACGGCGCCACCGTCTTCGCGCTGGACCTGCCGACGTCGATCGAGTCGGCGCCGCCGGTCACCGGCATCACCTACCTGGGAGCTGACGTGACCGTCGGCGACCAGGTGGCCGCCGCCGTCGACACCGCGGCCGGGACGGGTGTGCCGCTGCGCGTCGTCGTGAACTGCGCCGGCATCGGCCCGTCGCAGCGCATCCTCAGCCGGGGCCGGCGCCATGACCTCGACTTCTACGCGAAGGTGATCCAGATCAACCTGGTCGGCACGTTCGCGGTGCTCTCCACCGCCGCCGCCGCGATCGCCGAGACCGAGCCGGACGACAACGGCCAGCGCGGCGTCATCATCAACACCGCCTCCGTCGCCGCGTACGAGGGCCAGGTCGGCCAGGCGGCCTACGCGTCGTCCAAGGGCGGCGTCGTGGGCCTCACCCTGCCCGCCGCCCGCGACCTCGCCCAGTACGGCATCCGGGTGTGCACGATCGCCCCCGGCATCGTCGAGACGCCGATGCTCGCCACCGTCTCGGACGAGTTCCGCGCCGGCCTGGCCGCGTCGGTGCCGTTCCCGCAGCGGCTCGCCCGGCCGGACGAGTACGCCCAGCTGGCCCTGTCGATCATCGACCACGACTACCTCAACGGCGAGGTCATCCGGATGGACGGCGCGCTGCGGATGTCCCCGCGCTAGACGGCCCCGGGGCGGCCGGGCCGGCGTCGTAGGCCGGCCGCCCCGCGGCACCGCCTCAGGCGGTCGGCTGGCCCGACTTCTCGGCGCCCATCCCGGAGAAGCCGACGGAGTAGCCGCCGTCCACCGGCATCAGCACACCCGTGACGTAGGACGCCTCGTCACTGGCCAGGAACAGGGCCGCCGCGGCGATCTCGTCGGACACGCCCCAGCGGTCCATCGGGATTCCGGGGAGGCGGAAGACCCCCGGCGGCGGTTCCGGGTGCTCCTTGGACATCTGCACGAGACCGGTCCAGATCGTGCCGGGGCACACCGCGTTCACCCGGATGTTGTCGTCGGCGTAGTCGAGAGCGGCGACCCTGGTCAGCTGGTTCACGCCGGCCTTGGCCGCCCCGTAGATCCCGTGGTGCTTCCAGCCGATGACCGCCGTCGTCGACGAGATGTTCACGACGGAGCCGCCACCCGTCCGGCGCATCGACATGATGCCGTACTTCATGCAGAAGAAGACGCCCCGCAAATTCACGCCGTGAACGCGGTCCCAGTCCTCCGTGCTCTGCTCGTGTATCGGCTTCAACTTGCCGCCGAACCCGGCGTTGTTCACCAGGATGTCGATCCGGCCGAACGCCTCCTCGGCGGCGCCGATCATGCGCTGGACGTCCGCCTCGTCGCTGACGTCCGCCCGCACCCCGAGCGCCCCGTCGCCGATCTCGGCGGCGACGTCCACCGCGCGGCCGCTGACGCTGGCGCAGACCACACTCGCCCCCTCGGCGGCGAACCGGTGAGCTATCGCCTTGCCGATTCCCGAGCCCGCGCCCGTGATGACCGCGACCTTGTCCTTCAGACGCATCCACGCCTCCTGGTTCCGTCGTGACCGCCCAGGCCACCGGAAGCCGGTGCCGCGGGCGTGCCTGGGCTATCGACCCCGTCTCACGCCGCCGGGGTCCGCGGTTGGGAAAGTGGTCCGCAGCATGACGGCCCGGGCGTTGCGGAGATGGGCGACCATCACCGCGGTGGCCCACTGCGGATCGCCGGCGCGCATGGCGGCGACGATCTCGATGTGGTGTGCCAGGCTGCGCCGCATCGAGTCGTCGTCGTAGGCGTGGAAGTTCCGCATCACCAGCGGGGTGCGGACCGCCCCGGCCAGGGCCGCCGCGAAGGCCGGCGCGTCGGCCAGCTTCACCAGCCGCTCGTGGAACGCCGCGTTCAGCGGAATGAGAGCCTCCAGGTCCTGCTCCGGACCGGGCGAGCCGACGGCCGACATCTCGTTCGCCAGCTTCTCCAGCTCGGCGAGGTCGCCCTCGTCGGCCCGTTCCGCGGCCATCCCGGTCAGCCGCGGTTCGAGCGTCGAACGCAGCTCGAAGACGCTCTCCAGCTCGGCCGGCGACCAGCCGGCGACCCGGGCGCCCCGATTGGGCGAGAGCTCGACCAGCCCCTCGGCGGCCAGCTGGCGCAGGGCCTCGCGGACCGGGGTCCGGCTGACCCCCAGCTGTTCGGCCAGCTCGGTCTCGGCCAGCCGGGCACCGGGCAGGAAGGTGTTGTTGAGGATGAGCCGCCGGAGCACCTCGAGAACCCGCCCGGCCGAGGTGACGACCCCGACCACACTGTCACCACCATTCACTGATATCGCCCTGCAACAACGCAGTCCAGGCTGCCTGGGCCGCGGTCGGCTTCTAGCGACGGGTGAGACTCACCGGCCGCGCCGAAGATACGGGAGGAGATCGTCCTCGGCCTCCACCCCGAACGAGCGGAGCGCGAAGGCCACCATCTCGTAGGTGCCGACGGTGAAGACGACGTCCATGAGCTGGTGCTCGTCGAGCTCGCTGGAGAGAGTCTTCCAGGTCTGGTCGCCCACCGAGCCGTCGGCGATCAGCTCGTCGGCCGCGCGCAGCAGCGCGGACTCGAGCGGGGCCCAGCCCGCGGCGTCCGGCCCCTCGGTCACCCGGGCGATCTCGTCGTCCCGCAGGCCGGCCGCCTCGGCGAGGACGACGTGCTGCGCCCATTCGTAGTCAGCCTGCCGGAGGGACGCCACCCGGAGCACGATCAGCTCCCGCTGCCTGGCGGTCAGCGAGGTGCCGTACAGGGCGTGGCCGTTGAACCGGAGAAACGCGATGGTCAGTGCCGGGTAGCGGGCCAGGGTCCCCAGCAGGTTCGCCCCGGACTGGCCGCCCGCGCTCCCCGTGTCCCCGATGACGGTGGCTCGGAAATCGGCGATGAACGTCGTCAGATCCGTGGGCCATTCATCGCGCGGCAGGGGTGTGAGTCGACTCATTGTGTGGTCTGCCTCTTCTGGTCGGCGGGCTCGCGTGTCAAGGTGTGGTCCCGCCCGCTGGGCGCAGCATCCAGCGGGCGGTCCGGCGCCATTGTCAGGCTGTGGGCGGCCGGTCGCCGGCTGCTGGCTGCTGGCTGCTGGTCGACCGCCCCCCGCCCGGACCGGCCGGGGCGCGGTCGGGTCGATTCCGGGCGGCGGCGACCGGCGGTGCCGGATCAGACGGCGACGCCGGATCAGGCAGGCCGGATCAGATGATCCGGCCCCCGTTGACCCCGAGGCTCTGGCCGGTGATGTAGCCGGCCTCCTCGCTCACCAGGAACGCGGTGGCGGCGGCGATGT
The DNA here is from genome assembly GCF_900465275.1 of Parafrankia sp. Ea1.12. Taxonomy (NCBI): domain Bacteria; kingdom Bacillati; phylum Actinomycetota; class Actinomycetes; order Frankiales; family Frankiaceae; genus Parafrankia; species Parafrankia sp. Ea1.12. Next base: position 15,916 of record NZ_UBIZ01000589.1, read on the forward strand.
CCTCGGGCCGGCCCATCCGGCCCACCGGTGTCTTCGCGATCTGCTGATCGAGGTCGATGAACCCGCGATCCACGACATCGCGCGTCATCGGCGTGTCGATGAAGCCGGGCGGAATGCTGTTGACCGTGATCCCGTGCTTGGCGAACTCCAGCGCGAGCACCTTGGTGAGGCCGACCACCCCCGACTTCGCCGCCACGTAGCCGGCCAGTCCGGGGGGAGGGCCGTAAACGCTTGACGACGAGATGTTGACGATCCGCCCCCAGCCCGCCTCGATCATGTGGGGGAGTACCGCCTGGCAACAGTCGAACGTTCCGGTGAGGTTGATGGAGATCATCTGGTGCCAGGCCGCGGCGGTGGTCTCGAGGAACGCGTTCTCGACCGTCAGGCCGGCGTTGTTCACCAGGATCGTCGGCTGGCCGAGCCGGGCCCGCACCTCCTCGACCCCGGCGTCGATGGCGGCGCGGTCCACCACGTCGACGGGCACGCCGATCGCCCGGCCGCCGGCCTTCTCGATCGACTCGGCCGCGGCCTTGGCCGCGTCACCACTGAGGTCGAAGATCGCCACCTGGGCGCCGTCGGCGGCCAGGCGGCGGCTGATGCCGCCGCCGATGCCCGACGCGCCGCCGGTGACGATGGCTGTGCGTGCGCTCATTTGATCGGCTCATCTCCGGCGAGGGTCGTGCGGTGCAGGATGCGCGGCTTCGTACGGTCGAACGGGCCGGCCCGGTGCACCAGCCCCCGGTTGTCCCAGATCACCATGTCGCCCACCGACCAGGAGTGCCGCAGCACCCGGTCCGGCAGCGTGCTACGCCGCTCGAGGTCCGCGAGCAGCGCCCGGCCCTCGTCGACGTCCATCCCGACGATGTGCGACGCGCTCGCCCCGAACACCAGCGAACGCCGCCTCGACTGGTGCTCCCACACCAGGGGGTGCTCACGGACGGGCCACGACGCCCAGTCGGCCTTCTGCTCCGGGGTCGGGTCGGGGTAGCTCCGGCGCTGGATCGACTCGAACGTGTGGACCACCCGGAGATCTTCGAAGCGCTCCTTCTCCTCGGCGGAGAGGGTGTCGTAGGCGACGTACGTGCTGGCGAACTCCGTCTCGCCGCCCTCCGCGACGACCACGCTCGCGCTCATCAGCGCGGCCTTGGCCGGGATGTCGTCCATGGAGCCGTCGAAGTGCCAGTGGTCGTTGCTCGGGAAGTACTGCGCGTTCGGATTCGCCGGGTCGAAGCTGATCTCCATGACCTCGGGGATCGCATAGCCAGGAATCTTGACGACGTCGCCGAGCTTCCGGCCGAATGCGAACTGGTCCTCATGGCTGATGTTCAGCTCGCGGAATAACAGAACGCCGTGCTCTTCGAGAGCCGCTAGGCATGCTTCCGGCAGATCGTTGTCGTTCAGTAGACGGTCGACGTCGAGGTCGAGAACCTCTGCTCCGACATAGTCGTTCAGTTTCCTCGTAGTGATCGCGGTCATCCATCCGCCTCCTCTCGCTTGCTCCCGGGAGCCGTGCTCCCGGGAGCCACTGCATTCCCTACTGCATTCCCTCGGCGTACCAGGTGCGGAACTCGTCGTAGTTCGGCATTTCCTCGGAGTTGGCCTTCGGGTCGACGGCGACGTGGATGACGGCGGTCTTTCCGCTGGCGTAGGCGCGCTTGATGGCGGGGGCGATGTCCTCGTCGCGCTCGACGTACTCGCCGTAGCAGCCGAACCCCTCGGCCACCTTGTTGAGCCGGATGT
>NZ_UBIZ01000708.1:0-792 GCF_900465275.1 Parafrankia sp. Ea1.12
TTCGGCTTGGCTCGTCCGCTGGTCCCGCCGACCGTCAGCGCACCTCGACGGCGGTGATCCGGACCTCCTCACCGCCGGTCAGCTCGATCTCATGGCTTCCGCAGCCACACGGCGTGAGCAGGTCCGGCAGGTCGACGTCGGCCCCGCACCGGCGGCAGCGGCCCCGCCCCGGCGGCTCGGCGATGTCGAGCCGGGCGCCGTCGAGCGACGTCCCGGCGGCGACCAGGTCGAAGCAGAAGCGCAGCGGCGAGGTCATCACCCCGGACAACCGCCCGATCTCGAGCGCCACCCGGGTCACCTGGACGTCCGCCGGGACCCGCCGGGCGACCATGTCGACCAGCTCGACGGTGACCGAGAGCTCGTGCACCGCGCCAGCCCGGTCAGCAGATCCGCGGCAGCGGGTCGCCGACCAGCAGGTCGACGATGCGGGTCCCGCCGAACGCGGTGTTGAGCAGCACCATGCCCGGCGGGTCGTCGGCGATCCGCCCGATCACCGCCGTGTCCGCGCCCAGCGGGTGCGAGCGCAGCGCGGCCAGCGCCGCCTCGGCCACCTCGGGGGCGACGATCACCACCATCCTGCCCTCGCAGGCGACGTACAGCGGGTCGAGGCCGAGCAGCTCGCAGGCCCCGCGCACGGTGGGCCGCACCGGCACCGCGTCCTCGTCGACGATCACTCCGACCCCGGCGGCGGTCGCCACCTCGTTGAGGATCGTCGCCACCCCGCCGCGGGTCGCGTCGCGCATGGCCCGCACCCCCGGACCGTCCGCCGGCGCCCCGACCGCTTCCAGCAGC
>NZ_UBIZ01000587.1:0-6337 GCF_900465275.1 Parafrankia sp. Ea1.12
CCCTCACCGACGCCGCCAAAATCGTCACCCTGCGCGCCCAAGCCCTACGCCACCTCGCCGGCACCGGCACCATGATCTCCATCCCCCTCCCCGCCCACCAGGTCAACACGGCCCTGACCGAATGGCGGGGACGGCTCGACATCGCGGCGGCGAACGGTCCCGCGGCCACCGTCGTCTCCGGCGACACCGAGGCCGCCGGGGAGGCGCTCGCCCGGTTCCGCGCGAGCGGCGTCAACGCCAAGCCCATCCCGGTCGACTACGCGTCGCACTCGGCCCACGTGGAGACGCTGCGGGAGACGCTGCTGGAGACGCTCGCCGACATCACGCCGCGCGCCGCCTCGATCCCGTTCTTCTCCACGGTCGCCGGCCACACCGCGGCGGGCGAGCAGCCTTTCGACACCACCGGCCTGACCGCCGACTACTGGTACGACAACCTGCGCGACACCGTCGAGTTCCACCCGGTCATCGCGGCGCTGGCCCGCGCCGGTTACGCGCACTTCGTCGAGGTCAGCCCGCACCCCGTCCTCACCCCCGCCATCGACCACACCGTCGAGCCGGGCGGCGACGACGCCGACGGGACGAACACGCCCGGTGGACCGAACGGAGCGGGCGGACCGAACGGCACGGGCGGGTCCACCGACCAGCGCTCGGTCAGCATCGTCGGGACGCTGCGGCGCGACGACGGCGGCATGCGACGGTTCCTGGACAACCTCGCGATCCACCACACCCAGGCGGCGCCCGCCGACTGGGCCAGGGCGCTGCCTGCCTCGGACCGGCGGCGAACGCTCGACCTGCCCACCTACCCGTTCCAGCGCCGGCGTCTCTGGCTGACGGTCCCCACTGCCCTGGCCGATCTGGCAGCGGCCGGGCTGCGCGGCGCCGACCATCCCCTGCTGGCCGCAACGGTGGAGCTCGCCGGCTCGGACGCGGTGGCGTTGACGGGCCGGGTGTCACTCGCCGAGCAGCCGTGGCTCGCCGACCACGCGGTCGGCGACACGGTGCTGCTTCCCGGCACCGCCCTGCTCGAACTCGCGCTGCATGCCGGGCGGGCAGTCGCCGAAAAGCACCGGCCCGCGGCCGCGGGAGCGGCCGGGGAGGTCGCCGCGGCCGGGGCCCCCGAGATCCTCGAGGAGCTCACCCTCGAGGCCCCGCTGGTGCTGCCGACCGAGGTGGACGTCCAGCTGCAGGTGAGGGTGGATGCGCCGGACGGGACAGGTCGGCGCGGTGTCTCCATCTTCGGCCGGCCGGCCGGCGAGCGCGGCGAGCCGGACGCCCACACCACGGCGCCGTGGACGCGGCACGCGACCGGGGTGCTCGCGCCGGCCGGCGAGGGCACGGTCGACCAGACGTCCCCGCCCGGGGCGGACACGTCATCCCCCGGCCGTGCCCTCGCCGCCCCGACCGTCCCTGCCGCCCAGGCGAACGGCGGGCACGGCACGGCCTGGCCGCCGGCCGACGCCGTCGCCGTCGACCTCGACGACCTGTACGAACGGCTGGCCGATCGCGGCTACGGCTACGGCCCGGCGTTCCGCGGCCTGCGGCGCGTGTGGCGACACGGCGACGATCTGCTGGCCGAGGTCGCGTTGCCGGCCGAGGCCGGACCCCCCGCCGGCTTCACTCTGCATCCGGCGCTGCTCGACGCGGCTCTACACCCGGTCGTCGGTCTCCTGGCGGCGGACCCGGCGGCACCGCCATCGCTGCCGTTCGCCTGGTCCGCCGTGGCGCTGCACACTGTCGGGGCCGACGAGCTGCGGGTACGCATCAGCCCGACCGCACCGGACCGGGTACGCATCGCTGTCTACGACCCGGCCGGCAGGCCGGTGGCGGAGATCGCCACCCTGGCCCTGCGCCCGACAGCGGTGGAACGCCTCGGCGGGACGGCCACCGAGGCGGCGGACGCGCTGTTCTCCGTGCGCTGGCGCACGCTGCCGCCGGTCCCTTCGGCCACACCCGCCGGGGCGGACGCCGGCGTGCGGGCGGCCGGCACGACCGCCGCGGTCCGCTGGGCCCTGGTCGGGCCGGACCCGCTCGATCTGGCCGGTCTCGTCACGGACGGCGACGGGCAGCGCGGCTCCGCCGCCGAGCGGCACCCGGATCTCGCCGTCCTCGCCGCGGCCACCACGACCACCGCCGATACCGATGTCGACGAGGCCGAGACCGCTGCCGCTGCCGCTGCGGGTGCGGGTGCGGGTGCGGACAGCCTCTCCGGCGAGGTGCCGACGGCCGTGGTGGTGACGCTCGTGTCGACGGGCGACACCGAACGGTCGACCGCCGACGGGACGCGGCGGACGACGACCGACGCTCTGGCCCTGCTGCAGTCGTGGCTCGCGACCGAGCCCTTCGCCGGCGAGCGGTTCGCCGACACCCGGCTGGTCCTGGTGACCTCGCGCGCGGTCGGGACCGACGCCGGCGAGCCGGTGGACGACCTCGGTGCGGCCGGGGTGTGGGGGCTGGCGCGCTCGGCGCAGACGGAACATCCCGGCCGTGTCCTGCTGGTCGACCTCGACAACCACCCCGACTCGCGTACCGCGTTCGCCGGGGCCGTCGCAGCGGCACTCGCCGCCGACGAACCGCAGCTCGCCCTGCGCGGCGGGCAGGCGCGCGTGCCGCGGCTGGCCCGACGCGACCGTGGGGAGACGCTCGCCATCCCCGCCGGGTCCGCGGACGGGACGGCCGACGGCACGGCGGCATGGCGACTCGACGTCACCACCCGCGGGACGCTGGACACGCTGGCTCTGGTGCCCTTCCCCGCGGCCGACGCGCCGCTGGCCGCCGGCCAGGTCCGGGTCGCGCTGCGGGCGGTCGGCCTCAACTTCCGCGACGTGCTCATCGCGCTGGGCGTCTACCCGGGCGAGGCCGAGCTCGGCGCCGAGGGGGCGGGCATCGTCGTCGAGACCGGCCCGGAGGTCACCGGCCTCTCCCCCGGCGACCGGGTGATGGGGCTCGTCCCGGGGGTGATCGGCTCACGCGCGGTCGTCGACCGCCGGCTGCTCACCCGGATCCCGCCCGGCTGGTCGTTCGCGCAGGCGGCGGGCGCGCCGGTCGCCTACCTGACCGCCGCGTACGGCCTGCTCGACCTCGGCGGCCTGCGCAGCGGCGACAGGGTGCTCATCCACGCGGCGACCGGTGGCGTCGGCACGGCCGCGGTCGCGCTCGCGCGTCACCTCGGAGCCGAGGTCTACGCCACGGCGAGCCCGGCCAAGTGGGGTGTGCTGGTCAAGGCGGGCGTCGCCCCGGCCCGGGTGGCGAACTCGCGGACGCTGGAGTTCGAGTCCCGGCTGCGGGACGCCACCGGCGGGCGGGGGGTCGACGTCGTACTCAACGCGCTCGCCCACGAGTTCACCGACGCCTCGCTGCGGCTGCTCGCTCCCGGTGGTCGCCTCGTGGAGATGGGCAAGACCGACCTGCGCGACCCCGACGCCGTCGCCGCGGCCCATCCCGGCGTGCGCTACCAGGCGTTCGATCTCCTCACCGTCGACCCGGACCGCATAGCGGAGCTGCTCGCCGAGCTGACCGGGCTGTTCGAGCGGGAGGTGCTGCCGCCGCTGCCCGTGGTGGGGCACGACATCCGGCACGCCCCGACGGCGCTGCGGACACTGCAGGCGGCCCGGCACACCGGGAAGCTGGTTCTCACCGTGTCTGTCGAACGCGACCCGGACGGCACGGTGCTCGTCACCGGTGGGACGGGGACGCTCGGTCGGCTCGCCGCCCGGCACCTGGTCACCCGGCACGGCGTGCGGCACCTGCTGCTCGTCAGCCGGCGCGGGCCGCAGGCTCCGGGAGCGCGGGAACTACTCGCCGAGCTGACCGAGCTCGGCGCGCAGGTCACGGTGATAGCCGCCAACACCGCCCATCCGGCGGGCGTCTCGGCGGTCCTCGCCGCCGTGCCCGACGAGCACCCGCTGACCGCCGTCGTACACACCGCGGGAGTCCTCGACGACGCGGTCCTCACCTCGCTCACACCCGAGCAGGTCGAGACCGCCCTGCGACCGAAGGTGGACGCCGCCTGGCACCTGCACCGGCTCACCGCCGGCCTGGACCTGTCGGCGTTCGTCCTCTACTCGTCGGTCGCGGGCATTCTGGGCAACGCGGGCCAGGGTAACTACGCCGCCGCCAACACGTTCCTGGACGCGCTCGCGCAGCACCGCCAAGCCCGGGGCCTGCCCGCGGTCTGCCTCGCCTGGGGCCTGTGGGCACAGGGACTCGGGACCGCGCCGGCCGCGGACGGGCGGGCCGCGGGCCAGCCCGGCGCAGGCGAGACGGCGACCGGCGGCGGTGGGCTCACCGCGCACCTGCGCAGCACCGACATCGAGCGGCTCGGCCGCGGCGGGCTGGCGCCCCTGGACACCGACACCGGCCTCGCCCTGCTCGACGCCGCGTTCGACGCCCCCGAGGCGCTCCTCGTCCCGGCCCGGATCTCGTCGCGCCGGCTCGCCGCGGGCACGCCCCCGACGATGCTGCGCGAGCTGGTCCGGACACGGCCGCGACGGGCGCCAGCCGGCCGCCCCCGCGCCGGGTCCGCGTCGGAACCGGCGGCGAACGGGTCCGGCGCGGCGCCGGCATCGGCCGGGAACTCGCTGGTCGCCGAGCTGGCGGGCCGTTCCGAAGTCGAGCAGAGCCGCCTGCTGCTGGCCCTGGTCCGCCGGATCGCCGCCGGCATCCTCGGCCACGGCGAGCCGGAGACGATCGAGCCCGACCGCGGCTTCCTCGCGGCCGGATTCGACTCGCTGACCGCAGTGGAGCTGCGCAACCAGCTCGGCACCGCCGCCGGGCTGCGCCTGCCGCCCACCCTGACCTTCGACCACCCGACCCCGCGGGCGCTCGCGGAACACCTGAGGTCCCGGCTGGCGGCCGCGATCGCGGCCGCCAGCCGGGACGCGGAGCCCACGTCCACCGCGGACGGATCATCGGACACCGCGGCCACGACCGCGGGTCTGCTGGCCCAGCTCGACGACCTGGAACGGTCGCTGACCCGCACGCTGGCGGACGACCCGCCGGACGGCCCGGGTCACACCGCCGTCGCCGACCGGCTGACCGCGCTGCTGCGCAGCGTCTCCGGCGACAGCGCCGCCGAGCTGCCCGCCGACCTCACCTCGGCCACCGACGACGAACTGTTCGCGGCGCTCGACGACGAGCTCACCTCGCCCGGCACCTGAAAGCACCGACCGATCCCCGCGCAGACCGCGCAGACCGTACCTGCCGCACCGCCCGCGCCGGCCACCGCCGTCCGGCCGGGCGCGCGCACCGGCACAGCTGCAGGAGGAACGAGGCCACGTGAGCACCAACGAGGACAAGCTGCGGGAATACCTGCGGCGGGCGACGGCCGATCTGCGCACCGCCCGCGCCCGCCTGCGGTCCGCCGAGGACGCGGCCTGTGAACCGATCGCCGTGATCGGGATGAGTTGCCGCTATCCCGGGGGCGTGCGCTCCGCCGAGGAGCTGTGGGATCTCGTCGCCACGGGCACGGACGCGGTCGGCGACCTGCCGACCGACCGCGGCTGGGACCTCGCCGAGCTCTACGACCCGGACCCGGCGCGGCCCGGCACGTCCTACGCCCGGGCGGGCGGCTTCCTGCACGACGCGGCGGACTTCGACGCGGAGTTCTTCGGGATGTCCCCGCGGGAGGCCGCGGCCACCGACCCGCAGCAGCGGCTGCTGCTGGAGACCGCCTGGGAGGCCGTCGAACGCGCCGGCATCGATCCGGTCTCGCTGCGGGGCAGCCGGACGGGTGTGTTCGCCGGGGTGATCACGGCCGACTACGGCCCGGGCCCGGGTGAACCGGCGGCTCGCGGGTACGAGGGTCACCTGCTGATCGGTGGCACCGGCAGCGTGGCGTCCGGGCGCATCTCCTATGTGCTGGGGCTGGAGGGGCCGTCGGTCTCCATCGACACCGCCTGCTCGTCGTCACTGGTCGCCATCCACCTGGCCGGGCAGGCGCTGCGCGGCGGCGAGTGCTCCCTCGCGCTGGCCGGCGGCGTCACGATCATGCCGACGCCGCGCAGCTTCGTCGAGTTCAGCCGGCAGGGTGCGCTGGCCCCGGACGGGCGGTGCAAGCCGTTCGCGGCCACCGCCGACGGGTTCAGCCTCGCAGAGGGGGTGGGGCTGCTGCTGCTGGAGCGGCTTTCGGACGCGCGGGCGAACGGCCATCGGGTGCTGGCTGTGATCCGCGGCAGCGCGGTGAACTCCGACGGCACGAGCAGTCAGCTCACCGCGCCGAACGGGCCGTCGCAGCAGCGGGTGATCCGCGCCGCGCTCAGCGCCGCCCGCCTCACCCCGGACGACGTCGACGCCATCGAGGCCCACGGCACGGGCACCAAACTCGGCGACCCCATCGAGG